>NZ_JBFAWU010000022.1:0-134538 GCF_040680455.1 Streptomyces sp. NPDC052052
TTCTAAATGACCAGCACCAGCGAACAGTTGTCGGCCACCACCCTGCTGCGGTTCGCCACCGCGGGGTCCGTCGACGACGGCAAGTCCACCCTCGTGGGACGTCTGCTGCACGACTCCAAGTCGGTCCTCACCGACCAGCTGGAGGCCGTCGAGCACGCCTCCCGCAACCGCGGCCAGGAGGCGCCGGACCTGGCCCTGCTCACCGACGGCCTGCGCGCCGAGCGCGAACAGGGCATCACCATCGACGTGGCCTACCGCTACTTCGCCACGCCCCGCCGCCGGTTCATCCTCGCCGACACCCCGGGCCATGTGCAGTACACCCGCAACATGGTCACCGGCGCCTCCACCGCCGACCTCGCCGTCGTCCTGGTCGACGCCCGCAACGGCGTCGTCGAACAGACCCGACGCCACGCCGCCGTCGCCGCACTCCTGCGGGTGCCGCACGTGGTGCTGGCCGTCAACAAGATGGACCTCGTCGACTGGTCCGAGAAGGAATTCCGCCGCGTCACCGAGGACTTCGCCCGCCACACCCAGGATCTCGGCATCCCCGGGGCGGCCCCGTTCACCGCGATCCCGCTCTCCGCACTGCACGGCGACAACGTCGTGGAGCCCTCCGCCCGGATGGACTGGTACACCGGTCCCGCCCTGCTCGCGCATCTGGAGACCGTGCCCACCGGCGACGACCTCGCCGAGAGGCCCGCCCGGTTCCCCGTGCAGTACGTCATCCGGCACGACGGCCGACGTCTCTACGCGGGCCAGCTGGCGTCCGGGGTGCTGCGGGCCGGCGAGCAGGTCGCCGTACTGCCCTCCGGGCAGCGCTCCACCGTCACCGCGATCGACCGGCTCGGCGAGCCGGTCCCTGCGGCGTACGCGTCCGACTCGGTCGCTCTGCGGCTCGGCGACGACCTGGACATCTCCCGGGGTGACCTGATCGTGCCCGCCGCCGAAGCGCCCCTGCCGACCCGCACGGTGGAGGCCGATGTCTGCCACCTCGCCGACCGGCCGCTGCACGTCGGTGACCGGGTGCTGGTCAAACACACCACCCGTACGGTCAAGGCCGTGGTCGAGGAGATCACCGGAACACCCCACGGACTCACCGCCAACGACCTGGCCCAAGTGCGGCTGCGTACCGCCGAGGCGCTCTTCACGGACCCGTACGCCGACTGCCGGCGCACCGGATCGTTCCTCCTGATCGACCCCGCCGACGGTGCCACGCTCACCGCGGGCATGGTCCGGTGATCCTGTGCCGGCTCTTGCCCTGTCCCGTGTGACCCATGGCTATCCGGACGGGTCCGCTCCCGTCGTCGAGGACCTCGACCTGACCGTCACCGAGGGCGAGTTCCTCTGCGTGCTGGGCGCGTCCGGTTCCGGGAAGTCGACCCTGCTCGCCCTGCTGGCAGGGCTGGTCGAACCGCTGTCGGGGACGGTGTCCCTGCCCACCCCCCGGCCCGCCCTGATGTTCCAGGAGCACGCCCTGTTCCCGTGGCTGACCGCGGGCGGGAACGTCGAACTCGCCCTGCGGCTGCGCGGGTTGCCGAAGTCCCGGTGGCACACCGAGACGGAGCGGCTGCTGACGCTGGTACGGCTCGACGGGGTCTACGACCGGCCCGTGCACACGCTCTCCGGCGGGATGCGGCAACGCGTGGCGCTGGCCCGTGCGATGGCACAGGGCAGCGGCGTCCTGCTGATGGACGAACCGTTCGCCGCGCTCGACGCGATCACCCGCGACGTCCTGCACGAGATGCTGACCCGGGTGTGGCGCGAGCAGCGGCTCACGGTCGTCTTCGTCACGCACAGCGTGCCGGAGGCCGTCCGGCTCGGCACCCGGATCGTCCTGCTGGCGTCCCGGCCGGGGCGCGTCGCGGACGAGTGGCGGTGCGGGGATCCGGGGGCGGACTCCGCCACGATCACCGCCCGGCTGCGGGAGGAGGTCGTGCGCCATGCCCGTATCGGCTGAACCAGTGGCCGGCGAGGTCTCCGACGGCCTCGACGCCCTGGACGGGCGCGCCCCCGCGGCCCCGTCCCCTGCCCGGGGGCGCCGCCTGCGCCTGCCGGCCGCCCCGGTCGTCGCCTTGCTGACTGTCCTCCTGCTGTGGCAGGCCGCCTGCGCCTGGGGGCTCTCCACGACCCTGCCCTCCCCCTCGTCCGTCGCGGCGGCGCTGGCCGGAACCTGGCGGGACGGCACGCTGCTGCCTTCGCTGGGCCACAGCCTGCTGCGGACCGGTGCGGGATTCGCCCTCTCCGTCGTGCTGGGGGTGCTGACCGGTCTGCTGATCCACCGGGTCCGGCCGGCCCGGGAGGTGCTCTCGCCCATCCTGTCCGCCCTCCAGTCGCTGCCGGCGGCCGGTCTCGTCCCGCTCGCGGTGATCGTCCTCGGGGAGTCCGAGGGCGCGGTGTACGCGGTCGTCCTGCTGGGTGCCGTACCGCCGGTGGCCCTCGGTCTGGCGGGGGCATTCGACCGGATCCCGCCGCTGCTGCTGCGGGCGGGCCGGTGCCTGGGGGCCCATGGCCGGACCTACGTCCGCCACATCCTGCTGCCCGCGGCACTGCCCGGTCTGGTCGCCGCGCTGCGGCAGGGCTGGACGTTCGGCTGGCGGGCACTGATGACCGCCGAACTGATCACCGCCACCCCGTTGCCCGGCGTCGGCCGGCTCCTCGATTCCGGCAAGCAACAGGACGACACCGCCCTGGTCCTGGCGGCCGTCCTGCTCATCCTCGCCGTCGGTGTCCTCATCGAGTCGGCCGTCTTCGCCCCCGTCGAACGCCGGGTGCTGCACATCCGGGGGCTGCTTCCCGACCGGGCCGCCCCCGGTCCGGACCGTCCCCGTCCGTCCCGAAAGGTACGCGTTCCATGAGCACCACCCCCGAACCCCGGGTCAGCGTCGTCGTCCCGGTGTACAACCCCGGCCCGCACATCGACGAGCTGATCGCCTCCCTGCTGCGCCAGACCATGGCGCCCGGCGACTTCGAGGTGATCTTCGTCGACGACGGTTCGACCGACGGCACCGGCGCCCGGCTCGACGACCTCGCCTCCCGTCACGCGCACATCGACGTCGTGCACATCCCCAACTCCGGCTGGCCCTCCCGCCCCCGCAACATCGGTATCGAGCGCGCCCGGGGGGTGTACGTCCAGTTCGCCGACAACGACGACTGGTTCGGCGACGAGGCGCTGCAGCGGCTGTACGCGTACGCGACCGCCCAGGACGCCGACGTGGTCGTCGGCCGGATGGCGGGCATCCGCCGCGGTGTCCCGCGTGAGCTGTTCCGCAGGAACCATCCCGAGGCGACGCTCGCGAACGCACCGCTCATCGACAGCCTGACTCCGCACAAGATGTTCCGGCGGGAGTTCCTCCTGGAGCAGAACCTGCGTTTTCCCGAGGGCGACCGGCGGCTGGAGGACCATGTCTTCGTCACCGCCGCCTACTTCGCCGCCCGGCGGATCTCCGTGCTGTCCGACTACGTCTGCTACTACCACGTGGGCCGTCCGGACGCCTCGAACGCCGGATTCCGCACCTTCGACCCGGCCGGCTACTTCGGCAACCTCCAGGAGGCCCTCGACATCGTCGACCGGAACACCGAACCGGGAGCGCTCCGCGACCGGCTGCACCGGCGGTGGCTGCGCGTGGAGATCGTCGACCGGCTGAGCGGGCGCCGCTTCCTCGACGCCCCCGAGGAGTGGCGGGCCGACTTCTTCCGGGAGGCCCGGGCCGTGGCCGCCGCACGGTTCGCCCCCGGGGTCGCCGCGGGGCTGCCGGCAAGCCGCCGGGCGGCGGCGGACCTGCTGATCCAGGGCCGGATGGCCGAGGCCCTGGAGTGGGCGGGGTGGGAGTCGCGCATACGGGCGAGGGCGACGGCCCAGGTCTCCCCTTCGCTGGAGATCACCGCGACGGGCGGGCTGTACGCGGGTGCCTCGCCGCTCGCCTTCACCCACCGCTCCGACGGCACCGACGCCCTGACCACCCCCGTGACGGGCATCCGTCCGGACGCGCTCGACGTGACACAACGGCTCGGCGTGGCGCGCATGGACATCCTGGCCCGACGGCGCAGCGGCGGCGAGGAGTTCTTCCTTCCGGTCACCACATCCGCCGAACGCGCCCCGGTGAAGGGGCGTGACACGGCGGACCGGTTCCGGCAGGTCCACACCGCGGTGGCCCGGCTCGCCCCGGACACCCTCAATGCGGGGCGCAACGCGGGCACCTGGGACCTGAAGGTGCGCATCACCAGCTGCGGCTGGCAGCGGGACGCGGACCTGCCGCTGTCCCTGAGCATTCCCACCGACGGCGCCCCGCCGGCCGTCGTGGACCGCGTCCGCCGCGACCGGCTGACGCGCGCCAAGCGCTCGGCGCGGCGTCGTAGCCGGCTTCTCCTGACCCGGGTCCGGAACCTGCTGCAGAGCTGAGGGCTCTCCCCCGGAGCCCCGCTTCGGAGCCCCGCTTCGGAGCTCCTGGAGCCCCGGAGCCTTCGGGGCCCCGCCCGGGGTCCGTCAGGCCCGGCGCCGCGCGGCCTCGTACAGGACGATCCCGGCAGCGACACCGGCGTTCAGCGACTCCGCGCCACCCGGCATCGAGATGCGGACCCGGTAGTCGCAGGTCTCGCCGACGAGGCGGCCCAGTCCCTTGCCCTCGCTGCCGATGACGATGACGACGGGGCCGTCGAGCGCCTCCAGGTCCTCGACGGTGTGCTCTCCGTCCGCGGCGAGGCCGACGACCGTGAGACCGGCCTTCTGGTAACCCTCCAGGGCCCGGGTCAGGTTCGTCACCCGGGAAACCGGGGTCCGGGCGGCCGTGCCCGCCGAGGACTTCCAGGCACCCGCGGTCATCCCGGCCGCGCGCCGCTCCGGCACGACCACGCCGTGGCCGCCGAACGCGGAGACGGAGCGGACGATCGCGCCCAGGTTGCGCGGGTCGGTGACGCCGTCGAGGGCGACGATCAGCGGGTCCTCGCCGTTGTCGTACGCGGCCGCGGTGAGGTCCTCCGGGTGCGCGTACTCGTACGGCGGGACCTGGAGGACCAGGCCCTGGTGGTTCAGGCCGCGCGTCATCCGGTCCAGCTCGGCGCGCGGGGCCTCCATCAGGTTGATGTTGCCGCGGTCACCGGCCAGCTGGAGCGCGTCGCGGACCCGCTCGTCGTTGTCGATGTACTGCTGGACGTACAGGGTCGTCGCCGGGACGCCGTCGCGCAGGGCCTCGTAGACGGGGTTGCGGCCGACGACCATCTCGGACGTGCCCTTGACGCCCCCGCGCCGCGGCGCGGGGCGGCGGGCCGCGGCCTGCTTGGCCTGGGCGTTGGCGATCCGGTTCTTCACGTGCCCCTTGCGGGCGGAAGCGGGCGGCGTCGGGCCCTTGCCCTCCAGGCCACGGCGCCGCTGCCCACCGCTGCCTACCTGCGCGCCCTTCTTGTTGGACGTGCGGCGGTTCCTGCGCTGGCTGTTCCCGGCCATGACCTACCTGTTTCGTTGCTTCTGGGACTGCGTGCGTACAAGTGAAGTGTGCCGCCCGGGACGCCGGGCGGCACATGGGACGGCTACGGGCGCGGGCCCAGCGTCCATCGTGGTCCGCTCGGACTGTCCTCGATGACGAGTCCGGACTGGCCCAGCTGGTCGCGGATGGCGTCGGCGGCGGGCCAGTCCTTGCGGTCGCGGGCCGCCTGGCGCTGGTCGAGGACGAGGCGTACGAGGGAGTCGACGACGCCGTGGAGGTCGTCGCCGCGGTCGCTCCCGCCGGCCCAGTGGTCGTCGAGGGGGTCGAGACCGAGGACGCCGAGCATCGCGCGGACCTCCGCCAGGCGGGCCACGGCGGCTTCCTTGTCGTCCGCCGCCAGTGCGGAGTTGCCCTGCCGGACGGTGGTGTGGACGATCGCGAGGGCCTGCGGAACGCCCAGGTCGTCGTCCATCGCCTCGGCGAAGGCCGGCGGGACCTCGGTGGCCGGGGCGACCTCGCCGCCGGCCTTCTCCACGACGCGCTGGACGAAGCCCTCGATCCGCGCGAACGCGGACTCGGCCTCGCGCAGGGCCCCCTCGCTGTACTCGATCATCGACCGGTAGTGGGGGGTGCCGAGGTAGTAGCGCAGCACGATCGGGCGCCACTGCTTGACCATCTCGCTGACCAGCACGGAGTTGCCGAGGGACTTCGACATCTTCTCGCCGGACATGGTGACCCAGCTGTTGTGCACCCAGTAGTTCGCGAACGCGTCGCCGAAGGCCTTGGCCTGGGCGATCTCGTTCTCGTGGTGGGGGAAGATCAGGTCGATGCCGCCGCCGTGGATGTCGAAGGCGGTGCCGAGGTACTTGTGGGCCATGGCGGAGCACTCCAGGTGCCAGCCGGGCCGGCCGCGGCCCCAGGGGGTCTCCCAGCTGGGCTCGCCGGGCCGGGACGCCTTCCACATCGCGAAGTCGCGCGGGTCGCGCTTGCCGGTCTCGCCCTCGCCGGAGGGCTGGCGCAGGTCGTCCAGGTCCTGGTTGGAGAGTTCGAGGTAGTCGGGGAAGGACTTCACGTCGAAGTAGACATTGCCGTCGGCCGCGTAGGCGTGACCTCGCTCGATCAGACCCCGCATCATCTCGATCATCTCGGGGATGTGGCCGGTCGCGCGGGGTTCGTAGCTGACCGGGAGGCAGCCGAGCGCGTCGTACCCCGCGTTGAAGGCCCGCTCGTTCTCGTACCCGATGGCCCACCACGGGCGGCCCTGCTCGGCCGACTTCGTGATGATCTTGTCGTCGATGTCGGTGACGTTCCGGACGAAGGTGACGTCGTAGCCGCGGTACTCGAACCAGCGGCGCATGATGTCGAAGTTCAGCCCGGACCGGATGTGCCCGATGTGCGGGGCGGCCTGGACGGTCGCGCCACAGAGGTAGATCGAGACACAGCCCGCGGTGAGCGGTACGAAGTCACGGATCTGCCGGGCGCTGGTGTCGTACAGGCGAATAGTCACGCCTCAAGGGTAGTGGGCGCGCACCAGTGCCCCGCGCCCCTCCCGGGGCCACGGGGACAAGTTTCTGGCGGCAGGACGCTCCGGGAGGCCCGGACCGGTCACGGCACTACATACGTCCGACGACCTTGCGCGGGGTGATGCGGACGACCACCCGCTCGGCGTCGGCACCGAAGTCGGGGTTGAACTCCGCGTACTCCTTGCCGGTGTACTTCACCGACAGCTCGTCGATGAGCTCCTGGCCACCCTCGGTGGTGAGCGCCGCGGTGCCGCGGATCTCCGCGTACGAGTAAGGCGCGTCGAACGGCTGGAGGACGACGGAGACCCGCGGGTCGCGGCGCAGGTTGCGCTCCTTGCGGCGGCCGACCGTCGTCGAGATGAGCAGGTCGTCGCCGTCACGCTTCACCCAGACCGGCGAGACCTGGGGGCTGCCGTCCGGCTGGACGGTGGCGACGGTGACGAAGACGGGCGTGTCGAGAAGCGCCTTGATTTCCGGGGAAAGTGCGGCGGTCATGAGGTACGTCCTCCACAGGGGATCGGCGGCGGTTCGTCTACCCGTACCCCAACACGGCGTCAGCCTTTCCGCTTCCCGCTCCTTCCCACCGGAAGGGCCAAGGCGAGTGCGGCACCCGTGAGCGGCACGGCGGCGAGCACCGCCCACCGGACCGGGCCGGGCGTGCCGAGCAGCGCCCCGGTGGCCGCGCTGCCGCCGAGCACGGCGAGCCCGGAGACGGACGACAGTGCTCCGGTGGCGAGTCCGAGCCGCCGGTCGTCGACGAGATCCGGTACGAGGCCGCGTACGGCGGGCACCAGCAGCATCTGCCCGAGCGTGAGCAGCACCACGAGCACGGCACCGGGCAGCAGCCCGGCGGGTCCGGCGGGCGTGAGCGGCACCGCGGCGAAGGCGGCGGCGACGACGGTGAGTCCGGCGACGAGTGCGGTGCGCGGGGCGAGACGGCGGGCGGCCCAGCGGGTCAGCGGCAGTTGGGCGCAGACGACCAGGAGCGAGGAGAGCGCGAACAGCCAGCCCAGGGCGGCCTGCGAGCCGGTGGCGCGCTCCACCTCGGCGGGGAGGGAGAGATAGAGCTGGTTGTAGGCGATCAGGTAACCGCTGTACGCGAGGCAGAGCACGAGGAAGGGGCCGTTGCCGAAGACGTCGCGCAGGGCGCGCCGGGACCCGGCCGGTGTCCTGCCGGCGGGTGCCCGGCGCGGCATCCGACGGAAGTGTCCGGCGAGGACGCCCGCGAAGACCAGCGCACCGGTGAGGCAGGCCGCCCGGAATCCGGAGTCGAGGAGCAGGAGCAGCGAGCCGAGCAGCGGTCCGACGAAGGCTCCCGCCTGTCCGGCGGCGGAGAACACCGCCAGCACCTGGGCGCGCGGGGTCGTGGTGTCCTTCTCGTACCGGACGGCCTCGCGGGCGGTCTCGGACTCCACGGCGGGCGAGAACAGCGCGGCGGCGAATCCGATGAGGACCACGGCGGCGATGACGGTCGCGGTGGACCCGGCGAAGGCCAGCCAGCCGAAGCCGGCGATCCGCAGGGCACAGCCGACGAGGACGACGGGACGGGGACCATACCGGTCGGTGAGCGCGCCGCCCACGACGAACAGGCCCTGCTGGCTGAAGGTGCGCAGGCCGAGGACGAGTCCGACGAGCCAGCCCGCCATGCCCAGGCCGGTGCCGAGGTGGGTGGAGAGGTAGGGCAGCACCGCGTAGAAGCCGATGTTGAAGGCGAACTGCGTGGCGATCAGGAGGCGCAGGTAGGGGGAGTACCGGGGTGCCGCGGCGTTCCCGGGACGGCCGCCCGCTGCCGCCGCCGCTTCCGTCCGCCGGCCGGGTGCCCACCGGTGCGGGATCACGCGGCGCCTGCCCGGTTCCGGTTCCTGCCCTGGACCGCCGCCGCCGTGAGGACGGCCAGGGCGCCCAGGACGGCGAGTGCGGCGGCGGGGGCGAGTACGGACCAGGGGGCCCGTTCCGCGTACGGCATGTTCTCCGACAGCATCCGGCCCCACTCCGGTGCCGGGGCCGGTGTGCCCAGCCCGAGGAAGCCGAGGGAAGCGAGGGCCAGCGCGATCGCCGGTACGCGCAGGACCGCGTGGCGCAGGACCGGGGGCAGGACGGCGGGCAGCAGATGACGGCGGGCCAGGTGCCACCGCCCGGCGCCCAGGGAACGTGCGGCCGCGAGGTGCGGGGCGGCGCGCTCCTGCGCGTACAGGGCCGAGGTGTGGGCGGCGAGCGGGGCCCAGGCTACGGCGGTCACGGCCGCGGCGGCGCCCCAGGGGCCGGGGCCCGCGATGCCCGCGACGACCAGTCCGGTGAGGACCGCGGGCAGCGCGTTGGCGGTCTCGGTGAGCGCCCCGGCCCGTACCGCCCCGAGGACCAGGCCCAGCACGAGGGTCGCGGCGGAGACGGCGACCGCGGTGAGCACCGTACGGGCCGCTCCGTGGCCCAGCCTGGCGAGGAGGTCGCGGCCGAGGGAGTCGGTGCCCAGGGGGTGCGTGGCGGACGGGGCGGCGAGGCGGGCCGCGGCGTCCACCTGGAGCGGGTCGCGCAGCAGCCCCGCGAGGGTCACGGCGGCGAGGAGGACGGCGAGGACGACCGCACCGGCGAGGAGCGGACGGCGCGCGGGCAGCTTCGGGGGCACCAGTGCGGGAAGGTTCCCGTCGCGCAGGGCGGGCCCGAGCAGGGCGCGGGTGGCGAGGCGCGCCCCGCCGCCCGCCACGGCGCCCAGGAGCAGGAGCAGCAGGACGCAGGCCTGGAGGACGGGAAGGTCCTGCGCGAGGGCCGCGCCGAGTGCCGTGGAGCCGAGGCCCGGTACGGCGTACAGCGTCTCGACGGCGACGGCGCCGCCGGTGAGGCCGACGACGACCATGCCGATCTGGGGCAGCAGTCCGGGCAGGGTGCGGTGCAGCGCGTGCCGCGCGATACGGCGTCCGGGCAGTCCGCCCGCGGCTGCGGACCGCGCCCACGGTTCCGCGAACGCGGCGGGCAGCGCGTCGTCCAGCAGCCGGCCGAGCAGGGCGCCCGCCGGCACGCCCATGGCGAGCGCGGGCAGCACCGCCTGGCCGGGCGTGCCCCAGCCGAGCGCGGGGAACCAACCGAGCCGCACGGCGAGGACGGTGGCCAGGACGGCGGCGAGCAGGAACTCCGGCAGCGCGGCGAGCACGGCGGCACTCGTCCCGGCCCGCGTGGTGACGATCCGGCGCCGCGCCCCGCGACGGAGCGTGCCCGCGGCGAGTGCGGCGGCCAGCAGCACGGCGACGGCGAGCGAGACTCCCATCAGGGAGAGGGAGACGCCGAGCGCGGACATCACGTCGGGGGCGATGGGCTGCCCGGAGACCCAGGAGACGCCGAGGTCGCCGTGGAGGAGCCCGCGGAGCCAGTCGCCGAGGACCTGCGCGGGCCCGCCGTCGAGGCCGGTCTCGGCGCGGATCGCGTCGAGGGTCTCGGGCGTGGGCGGCCGGTCGGCGTAGCGGGCGTGCAGGATCGTGAGCGCCGGATCCGTGCGGGTCAGCCGGGGCAGCAGTCCGATGACGGCGACAACGGCGAGGAGTGCGCCGAGCCGTCCTGCCAGGTGCTTCACCCGGTCACCCGATGCGGGTGTCGGCGGTGATGAGGGTGCGTTCCATCGGGTCGAGCGAGACGCCCCGGACGCGGGTGTCGTCGTACCCCTGGATGAAACGTTCGTGGAGCAGCGGCACGAGGGCGTCGGTGCCCAGGATGCGGGCCTCGGCGGTCATGGCGGCGCGGTGGCGGACGTCGGTGCCGGCGAGGCCGGCGGCCTTGCCCACGGCGGCGTCGACGCGCGGGTCGCAGAGCTGGGAGATGTTGAAGCTGCCGTCGCAGGTGAAGTCGGAGGCGAGGTAGGAGACGGGGTCGGCGGTGTCCAGGAGGGTGTTGCGGGCCTGGATGAACGCGTCGTACCGGCCGGCCAGCGCGTCGGCCTCCAGCTGGGCGTAGTCGCGTACCACCTGCTTGACGGTGAAGCCGCGGGCGGTGAGCTGCTGCTGGACGACGGAGGCGACCTCGGGCAGTTCGGGCCGGTTGGTGTAGGTGGCGAGGACGATCTCCTCCGTCTTCGCGACCTGGGCCCGGTCGGCGGCCTTCACGCGGTTCGTGGGGGCCGTGCGGGCGGCGGCGGCCCAGGGCACTCCGGGGCCGAGAAGGCCCTCGGCGGTGTCGGCGCGGCCCTCGTGGACGCCCTTGACCAGGGCCTCGGAATCGATGGCCTCGCGGGCGGCGGCGCGCATGGCCGGGTCGGCGAAGACACCGTGTTCGGTGTTGAGGGAGAGGCCGTTGGTGCGCGCGGAGGGGAAGGCGTGGACGAGCCGGTCGCCGAGGAGGGACGCCTGCGAGACGGGGACGTACTCGGCGATGTCGACGGCCTCGGTCCGCAGCGCGTTGGCGCGCGCCGTGCCGTCGGCGACGAACGTCACGTCGGCTCCGGGGGCCTTGGCCTTCGGGCCCCAGTAGCTGTCGTTGCGCTGGAGGGTCGCGCTCACCGCGCCGTTGACCTTCGTCAGGGTGAACGGGCCGGTGGCGTGCCCGGCGGGGTTCACCCTGCCGTCCCGGTACGCGGCGGCGGACAGGATCGTGAGGGAGGGGTTGGCCAGGCGCTGGGGCAGCAGCGGGTCGGGGTCGGCGGTGGATATCCGTACGGTCCGCGCGTCCGGTGCCGAAGCGGTGAGGCGGGTGTCGCTGAGGACTCGCGGCTTGGGCGAGGCCGCCTTGGCGGCGCGCAGCGAGCGCACGACGTCCGGGGCCTTGAGCTTCGTGCCGTCCTGGAAGGCGGCGTCACGCAGGGTGAACGTCCAGGTGCGGTCGTCGTCCCGCTTCCAGGAGGCCGCGAGTGCGGGCTTTGCCTCACCGTTCCTGTCGAGCGCGGTGAGGCCCTCGATCACGGCGAGCCGGCTGAGCGTGACCGCGTCGTCGCCGTAGGGGGACATGGCCTGGGCGGGCGGGAAGGCCATGGCGACCCGGAGCCGTTGCCCCGCCGTGGAGCCGTCGGAGGTGCCCGAGGAGCAGGCGGTGGCGAGCGGGACGAGAAGGGTGGCCGCGAGGAGCGTCAGCGGCAGCGCGGAGCGACGGCGTCGGGGCGTGGACATGACGGCACCTTATATGAAAATGATTGTCATCTACTGGACGGGAGTCGGCATCGGCAGTTCGAAGTGGACGATGCCCTGACCGCCACCCGGCAGCGCACGCTCGTCGCACACCTCGGACGCCAGCGACCGCCAGAACGGCTCGGCGCCCGGCACGGCGGGGTCGGTGTGCAGATAGATCGCCTCGTACCCGCCCGTCCGCGCGACGAAGTCGCAGAGTTCGCGGACCAGCCGGCGCGCCAGGCCCTGCCTGCGGTGTCCGGGCGCCACGTAGATCCGGCAGAGCTGGGCGGTGCTGCCGGACGGGAAGCGATCCGCGACCCACTGCGGATTGGGCGGCGCCTGGGGCCCGCGGTCGCGCACGGCGCCCGTGGCGACGATCTCGCCCTCGCACTCGACGACCAGCAGGGTGCAGCGGTCGGGGCGCAGATAGGCGGCGTCGGGGTCGATGATGTCGGCGTGCCAGCACGGCACGTAACCGGACCCGAAGTCGCGGTAGACGGTGTCGAGCATCACGGCGCGCGCTCCGTCGAGGTCCGCGGAGCCGGCCGTGCGCAGTACGTACCGGCCGGCGTCCGCCCGCACCGGCTTCACCGTCGTCGTGCTCATCCGCGAACCCCACCGCCCTCGTACGACACCTCGTTTGCCGCACCAGAGTACGTGCAACTGATGTGCAACAAGGTTCCGGGGGCAGACGCCACGGCGGCTCAGCCGGTGCGGTAGACCAGCGCCGTCGCGATCCCGGCGAGGCCCTCGCCCCGCCCGGTGAAGCCGAGCCCGTCGGAGGTGGCGGCAGAGAGCGAGACCGGCGCACCCACGGCGGCCGACAGCACCTTCTGCGCCTCGTCGCGCCGCTTGCCGATCTTCGGCCGTACACCGACGACCTGTACGGCGACATTGCCGATCTCGAAGCCCTCGGCCCGCACGATCCGCGCCGCCTCGGTCAGCAGGGTGACCCCGGCGGCGCCGGACCACTCGGGCCGGCCGGTGCCGAAGTGCTGCCCGAGGTCACCGAGCCCGGCGGCCGAGAAGAGCGCGTTGCACGCGGCGTGCGCGACCACATCGGCGTCGGAGTGTCCGGCCAGACCGGGCCCCTCCCCCTCCCACAGCAGACCCGCGCACCACAGCTCGCGGCCCTCCTCGAAGGCGTGGATGTCGGTGCCGATCCCGACGAGCGGGATCACCGGACCGGTCCGTTCCTCAGAAACCATCGTTCGCCCTCCTGCGTGCGAGTACCGCCTCGGCCAGCACCAGATCCAGCGGCCGGGTCACCTTGAACGCCTCCTCGTGCCCGGGCACCACCACCACGGGCTCCCCGAGCCGCTCCACCATGCCCGCGTCGTCCGTGGCGCCCTCGCCCTCGACCGCGACGGCCTGGTGTGCGCGCACCAGGGTGTCCCGGTCGAAGCCCTGCGGGGTCTGCACGGCACGCAGCCTGGCCCGCGGCGGTGTGCCGAGCACCGGCTCCGGCTCCCCCGGTGCGCCGGGCTCGACCTCCTTGACGGTGTCGGCGAGCGGCAGGGCCGGGACGACGGCGGGGGCCCCGTCCCGTACCGCCTCGACCACCGCGTCCACGGTGTCGACGGGCACCAGCGGGCGCGCCGCGTCATGGACGAGGACGACGGAGACCTCCTCGGGCAGGGCGTCGAGGCCGAGCCGCACCGACTCCTGGCGGGTCTCGCCGCCGGGCACGACGAGGTAGTCGGTGCGCTCGGGCAGGGCGTGTGCGTCGAGCAGGTTCTTGACCTCCGGCGCGCCGTCCGGCGGTGCGACCACGACGACCAGGGTGACGGAACGGGACGCCGCCATGGCCCGCACCGCGTGGATGAGCATGGGCGTTCCGCCCAGCGCACGAAGCGCCTTGGGGGCGCCCGGGCCGAGGCGTACACCGCGGCCGGCCGCCGGAATCACGGCTGCTGCGCGGTACGGACGCGGTTGATCAGACATCGGTTGCACTCCGAAGCTCCGGCATGTTTGTTTTCACAGCCGACATGGGTATGGCCACAAGCGAGCCGGGCGCCACTCCACGACTCGACCGGACCCCTTCCGTGACTCCCGGTCGGCATCGGACAGTCGCACCGGTCGCTCGGGATCGGTTACGCAAGATCGCGAGCAAGCTATAGGGGGATGGCCGACGGAGCCAGCGCATCGGTGGGGCAGCACGAAATCCAGACACGTCCCTGGCTGGATCACGCCACTGAATCGCGTCACTGAAATCGCGCTGCTTAATCACGTCGCCGCATCACGCCGTGACTGAACCCAGATATGCCGCAGCGCCCGACGACATACCGTGAATACGGTTGTCAGCGGGCACCGCGGCACATGAGATGACACAGCCGGCGCAAGCCGGTTCAGGACGCGAGCACCTCGTCGAGCAGAGCCTCGGCCTTGTCCTCGTTCGTGTTCTCCGCGAGAGCGAGCTCGCTCACCAGAATCTGGCGAGCCTTGGCGAGCATGCGCTTCTCACCTGCGGAGAGTCCACGCTCGCGCTCACGACGCCACAGGTCGCGAACGACTTCGGCGACCTTGATGACATCGCCGGAGGCGAGCTTCTCCAGATTTGCCTTGTAGCGACGGGACCAGTTCGTCGGCTCCTCGGCATACGGCGCGCGCAGCACCTCGAAGACCCGGTCCAGCCCTTCCTGCCCGACTACGTCGCGCACACCCACGAACTCTGCATTGTCCGCCGGCACGCGAACCGTCAAGTCGCCCTGAGCGACCTTGAGCACCAAGTAGGTCTTGTCCACGCCTTTGATCTGGCGAGTTTCGATAGCCTCGATCAGCGCGGCCCCGTGATGGGGATAGACCACGGTGTCGCCAACCTTGAACGTCATGTGACAGGTACCCCTTCCGTGGCTATCAAGGGTAACACGAGAACAGCTTCTCCTGAATGGCGTTTTCGCAGGTCAGGGCATATCTCGGGGCTTGACAACAGCAACACGGACGTGCTGCGGAAGGCTCGCGGGAGACGGTATTCGCAGGTCGGAGCGGTTGCACGCACGGGGTGAAACGCGCACGTTACACGCATCCGGACCCCTCTTCGAAGTGACTGAACGTCCCGTTTTGCCGGGTTCTGGAGGGGGAGTTTCCGTACTCCGTTCGGAGATCGATCACTCGTACGGATGTATGTGGGGTGATCAATAGAATTGATCACCGCTCCGGTGCGATCGGTTATGCGCAGGGAATGCGCCACGCTTCATGAATTGATCACCGTTGCTCGCCGCGATATGCGAACGGCGCGTGTCGACCGGATTCGTGGTGCACCTGTCACGCAAACGCCGACCCGGTACCGGCCCCCGACGGCATCGGCCGCCGCGAAGTGCCGATGCGCCAAGGGGCGGGTCGGGTGCGGGGCGGAAGGGGCGGCTCGGTAGCCTAAGGCCGCTGACACACCCTTAGGGCGGCTTTACGTCGCCCGCCCTTCCCGTCCGCAGTCCGAACGTTCAAGGAGTTGCCGCCGCCGTGAGCCGCAGCCTTCGACACGGCGCCCTCGCCGCCACAGCCATCGTGTTCTCGATCGCCTCGCTCAGCGCGTGCGGTGCCGGCAATCACGCCGCGACGCTCGAGGTCAGGCCGGACACTGCTGCCACCACCATCGGTGACATCAGCATCCAGAACGCGAACCTCATCATCCAGCCGGAACACGGCGCCGAGGGCCCGGCCGTCGTCTCCGCGACGCTGTTCAACAACGGCGTCAAGCAGCAGACCCTGGATTCCGTCACCCTGCCGGGCACGACCGTCACCGTGGCGCTGCACGCCGCCAAGGGCTCCGGCCCCGTCGTCGTCCCGGCCGGCGGCCGGGTGGTCCTCGGCGGCGAAGGCAACGCGTCCGCCGTGATCGAGAACGGCCACGAGGCCTCGCAGGCCGGCAATGTGCAGCGCGTCGTCTTCAAGCTCAGCTCGACCGGCGAGGTCCCGCTCAACGCGTTCGTCGTCCCGGCGACCAGCTACTTCGAGAGCTTCGGCCCGAGCACCCTGCCGACGCCGAAGCAGACCTCCACACCGACCGGTACCGCCTCCGCTTCGCCGGCGGCCGGTTCGGAGTCCGACAGCGACACGGCCACTCCGGACAACGACGCGTCCGCCTCGTCGCACACCGACTGACCCCGCACGCATACGACGGAGGGCGCCCTTCCTCATCGGGGGGCGCCCTCCGCGTGTCCGTACGGGCCGCTCTACGGCTCGAACTTGTACCCCAGGCCCCGCACCGTCACCAGGAAGCGCGGGGCGCCCGGGTCGGGCTCGATCTTGGCGCGCAGGCGCTTGACATGGACGTCGAGGGTCTTGGTGTCACCCACGTAGTCCGCGCCCCAGACCCGGTCGATCAGCTGCATACGGGTCAGCACCCGGCCCGCGTTGCGCAGCAGCATCTCCAGCAGGTCGAACTCCTTGAGCGGGAGGTCGACCTTGCCGCCGGAGACCGTGACCACATGGCGGTCCACGTCCATCCGGACCGGGCCCGCCTCCAGCGCGGCCGGTACGACCTCCTCCGGCTCACCGCGGCGGCGCAGGACCGCACGGATGCGGGCGACGAGCTCCCGCGAGGAGAACGGCTTGGTGACGTAGTCGTCCGCTCCTATCTCCAGGCCGACGACCTTGTCGATCTCGCTGTCCTTGGCCGTGACCATGATCACGGGGACGTTGGACCTGCTGCGCAGCTGACGGCATACCTCCGTGCCGGGCAGGCCCGGCAGCATCAGGTCGAGCAGCACGAGATCGGCGCCGTTGCGCTCGAACTCGTCCAGCCCGTCCGGGCCGGTGGCCGCGACGGCGACCTCGAAACCCTCCTTGCGGAGCATGTAGGACAGGGCGTCACTGAAGGATTCCTCGTCCTCGACGACGAGCACTCGGGTCACGGAAGGACCTCCGGGGCAGAAAATGGTTCGAGGTTGTCGGGGTGAGCGGGTCCGTGCGGCCCGTCGGCGCCGTCGGCGACGAGCAGCCCGTCCGGGCGACGGTCCCGCTCCCGTGCGGAGCCCGCTTCGGGCAGCCGCAGGGTGAACGTGGAGCCCTGGCCCTCCGAGCTCCAGACCGAGACCTCCCCGCCGTGCGAGGCGGCCACGTGCTTGACGATGGCGAGACCGAGGCCGGTGCCACCGGTGGCACGTGAGCGGGCCGGGTCGACGCGGTAGAAGCGTTCGAAGACCCGCTCGCGGTCCTTCTCCGAGATGCCGATGCCCTGGTCGGTCACGGCTATCTCGATCTGGTCCCCGCCGGGTACGGACAGCCGCCTGGCGGCGATGCCCACTCGGGTACGGGCGGGGCTGTAGTTGACGGCGTTCTCGACGAGGTTGCCGAGTGCCGCTGCGAGCTGGCCGCGGTTGCCCCAGATCCGGAGGTCCGCCGTGCCGCCCGCCGCCATGGTGATCTGCTTGGAGCCGGCCTGCTGGCGGCAGCGGTCGATGGCCTCGGCCACCAGCTCGTCCACCCGGACCGGCTCGGCGTCCTCCAGCGGGTCGTCGTTCTGCACCCGGGAGAGGTCGATGATCTCCTGCACCAGGTTGGTCAGCCGGGTCGCCTCGATCTGCATGCGCCCCGCGAACCGCTCCACCGCCTCCGGATCGTCCGAGGCGTCCATGACGGCCTCGGAGAGCAGCGAGAGCGCTCCGACCGGGGTCTTGAGCTCGTGGCTGACATTGGCGACGAAGTCGCGGCGTACCGCTTCGATCCGGCGGGCCTCGGTGAGGTCCTCGACCAGCAGGAGCACCAGTCGGGAGCCCAGCGGAGCGACCCGCGCCGAGACCGCGAGGGTCTCGCCGCGGCCGGTGCCGCGCCGGGGGAGGTCCAGCTCGACCTGCCGTATCTCACCGTCCCGGCGGGTGTCCCTCGCCATGTGGAGCATCGCGTCGACGGCGAGCCGCCCGCCCCTGACCAGGCCCAGCGCATAGGCGGCGGAACTGGCCTTGACCACGCTGTCGCTCTCGTCGAGCACGACCGCTGAGGAGGAGAGCACGGACAGGACGGTGTCCACCCCTGGAGGCAGGGGGGCGTTGCTGTCGGGGCGCAGGGAGGTACGTGTCGGCATCTTCTGGTCGCGCTCGCTCCAGCGGAACGCCAGCATGGCGACCACTCCGGTGCACGCACCGCCGATCGCCGCAGCTGCGGCGACTGCCGCGTTCACGTCCATACCTCAAGGTTATGCGCGCCCAGGAGACCTCTCCCAGCCATCCGAGGGCATATCCGAACACTCGTCGCCCAGAGTTCACCAAGGGGCAAGGGACGGTTCACCCGTGCGGCCGGAAGCCGACGCGTACGCAGCCCAGGGTGACAGCGTGGGGTCCGTATCCGGCCCCGGCCTTGACGAGGACTGGAGAGGGACATCCATGCGTGACGCGTACCACGAGGAACTCGACTCGATCGGCGAGGGGCTGGTCGAGATGGCCCGGCTCGTCGGGTCGGCGATCGGCCGGGCGACCACGTCCATGCTCGATGCCGATCTCAAGCTCGCGGAGAGCGTGATCGCCGCGGACCAGAAGGTCGACGACCTGCAGCACGACCTGGAGGCGCGGGCCATCGCCCTGCTCGCGCGCCAGCAGCCGGTGGCGACCGATCTGCGGATCGTGGTCACCTCGCTGCGGATGAGCGCCGACCTGGAGCGCTCGGGCGACCTCGCCCAGCACGTCGCCAAGCTGGCCCGGCTGCGGTTTCCCGAATCGGCGGTGCCGCACGACCTGCACGCCACCATTCTGGAGATGGGGCAGCTGGCCCAGCGGCTGATGGCCAAGGCGGCCGAAGTGATCATCACCAAGGATGTCGACCTGGCCCTCCAGCTGGAGCAGGACGACGACGAGATGGACCTGCTGCACCGCACCCTCTTCCAGCACCTGATGGACGACCGCTGGAAGCACGGCATCGAGACCGCCGTCGACGTGACGCTGCTCGGCCGCTACTACGAACGCTTCGCCGACCACGCGGTGTCGGTCGCCAAGCGCGTGGTGTACCTGGTGACCGGCGAGCACGCCGACGAGATCCAGCAGCAGCCGCCGGCGCAGGGCGCATGACCGGAGGCCGGGCCGGAAGGGGCAGACCTCCGTCGGCGTACGCGGGCGCGCCCGGTCGCACAGGTGTTTCTGCACATGTGCGCCGTTGATGCGCCCGCCCGCCTGGGCATTCAATGGGGTGGGGCGGCACGCCTTGTCGGTAGCCCCGGTCGTACGCGCGTCGTTGTCGCGTACGGCTCTGTCGTACGTATGGAGGAGGAACCATGGCCGATTCCCCCACGACCGAACCCCAGCAGGAGGCACCCGCCGAAGCGGTGCATCTGCCCCTGCTCGGCGCCTGCGGATGCGGCTCGGGCTGCGGATGCGGCTGCCAGTCCGGTGCTCCGTGCCAGTGCGGCGGCTGACCGGACCCGGTCGGCAGTAGCCACGGAAGCCGACGGGGCACCCCGTGCGGAGCGAACTGCTTCGCACGGGGTGCGCTTCGCGGGCGTGCGCGGGCGCCGGGCCGCCTTCGATGGCCGCACGCCCTCGCTGCGGTCAGCGAGGGAGCCCCAGCTCACCCGCCCGCAGCCCGGCCTGGAAGCGGGAGCCGGCCTCCAGCTTGATCATCAGCTCGGCCACGCGCCGCCGGTAGGTGCGGAGAGAGACGCCGAGCCGTCGGGCCGCCGATGCGTCGGTGAGTCCCGAACCAAGAGCTTTGAGGACCGAGCGGCCGTCGGCATCGAGATGGGGGACGTCGCTGCGCAGATAGGTGTCGAGATCGGCCGAGTTGTCCCAGATCGCCGAGAACAGCGAGTGGACGCCCTCGACCAGGATCGGCGATGTCGTCACGGTGTACTCGCGGCCGGTGGGGGTGTCCCGGCCGGCCAGGATCATCACCCGCCGGTCGATGAGGATGGTCTCGTACGGCAGCGGCGACGCGCTGATCCGCACGCGAGCGCCCTCGCCCTGGACCAACCGCAGGTGCGCGCGGGCCTCCTCCTCGATGAGCGCCACCGGGCTGAGCAGCTTGCACGTGGTGAAGTCCGGGGACCGCACGGCGCGCATCCGGTCCTGTACCGATGCCCTGGCCTCCGGCTGGGACCAGGTCTTCAGGTCCCGGGCGGCGCACAGGAACTCGGCCCGCGCGGACGCGAAGAGATGACCGGCACGCGCGATCAGTTCCGCGTCCCCTTGGACCGAGAACACCTGTTCATTCCGCACTGCGCCAGTCTGGCAGCAAACTGTCACGGGCTCGCCGGACTTCATGACGGATCGGACCATGAATCCCATGGCGACCAAGAAGACTTTCTCCCTCGGTGGAGACCTGACCATCAACCGACTCGGCTTCGGCGCCATGCGCCTGGCGCTGGGTACCCTCGACGGTCCGACGCGGGCCCCGGAGAGCGGCATCGCGGTGCTCCGGCGTGCCGTGGAACGGGGCGTGAACCACATCGACACGGCCGGCTTCTACGGCCGCGGAGCGGTGTGGGCCAACGATCTGATCCGTACCGCGCTGAGCCCCTACCCCGACGACCTGGTGATCGCGACGAAGGTCGGGCCGCTGCTCGGGGCGAACGGAGTGCCGAGCAGGCAGGCGACGCCCGATGAGCTGCGCGCCCTGGTCGAGACGGATCTGCGCACCCTCGGGCTGGACCGGCTCGACCTCGTCTACCTGCGGGTGGGCGGGCTGGCCGCACCGGGTGGCGAGTCGATCGCCGAACGCTTCGCGGTACTGGCCGAGCTCCGGGCGGAGGGGCTGATCCGGCACCTGGGCGTCAGCCATGTCGACGCCGCCCAGTTCGCCGAGGCCCGGGCGATCGCACCCGTCGCCGCGGTGCAGAACGAGCACGTCGCCGACATGGAGCTGCTCGCGGAATGCACGGAAGCGGGTGCCGCGTACGTGCCGTACTTCCCGCTCGGCGGTGGCCGCACCCCGCTCGACACCGGACGGCTCGGCAAGGTCGCGGCACGCCTGGGCGCGACCGTCACACAGGTACAGATCGCCTCGCTGCTGGCGTTGTCGCCGTCGGTGCTGGCGATCCCCGGCACCGGCACTCTC
This sequence comes from Streptomyces sp. NPDC052052, assembly GCF_040680455.1. Taxonomy (NCBI): domain Bacteria; kingdom Bacillati; phylum Actinomycetota; class Actinomycetes; order Kitasatosporales; family Streptomycetaceae; genus Streptomyces; species Streptomyces sp. NPDC052052. The sequence goes on from NZ_JBFAWU010000022.1 coordinate 21,007, forward strand.
GGTCACCTGGAGGAGAACCTCGCGGCCGGCGATCTCGATCTCAGTGACGAGGACCTGTCCGAGCTGCGCGGCTGACGGGTCGTCTACTCGGCACAGCGGTCGCCGACATCGTTCTCATCGGCCCATCGTTCTCATCGGCCCATCGTTCTCATCGGCCCGGAGCCCGGCCACGACGACCTGGGCCAGGCTCCGGCCGTGGGTGAGGGTGATCAGCCAGGACCCGGCCCCCGCCCGGCCACCCAGACGCCCACCGCGGCCGCGACACCGGAGGCATCGTCGCCGCTCGGGCGCATCAGCACGCCAAGATCCAACTTCCTTGCTCTGCACACCGATCGGCCGATAAGGTGCCGAACCACCTTCACCGAACCATCACTTCATGACGCGCTTTCCCCGGGCCCCGATCGAGAGGTTTCCGCGATGAGTACGCGGTTCACGCTTCAGCCCAACCAGACTCCGGCACGTCCCGAGCGGCGTGCGGAGATTCTTGCGGACCCCAAGTTCGGACGCTACTTCACCGATCACATGGCCCGCGTGGTGTGGACTCCGGAAACGGGCTGGGGTGACGGCGAGGTGGTTCCGTTCGCGCCGATTCCCATGCACCCGGCAGCGGCGGTGCTGCACTACGCGCAGGAGATCTTCGAGGGGATGAAGGCCTACCGGCACCCGGACGGGTCCATCTGGACCTTCCGGCCCGAGGCCAACGGCGAGCGGTTCATCCGCTCCGCGCAGCGACTCGCCCTGCCCGAACTCCCCCTGCCGACGTTCCTCGACTCGGTGTCCGCTCTGGTCCGCGCCGACCAGGCGTGGGTGCCCCAAGGAGAGGAACAGAGCCTGTATCTGCGTCCGTTCATGTTCGCCTCGGAGCCGTTCCTCGGTGTGCGACCCGCCGCCGAGGTCACCTACATGGTGATCGCCTCTCCGGTCGGCTCGTACTTCTCCGGCGGGGTCAAGCCGGTGTCGATCTGGCTGTCGACGGAGTACACCCGCGCCGGGCGCGGTGGGACCGGCGCGGCCAAGTGCGGCGGCAACTACGCGGCGAGCCTGGCCCCGATGAGGGAGGCCGCCGAGCACGGCTGCGACCAGGTCTGCTTCCTGGACGCGACCGAGGGGCGCTACGTCGAGGAACTCGGCGGCATGAACCTGTACTTCGTCACGCGCGACAACCGCCTGGTCACCCCGGAACTCGGCACCATCCTGGAGGGCGTCACCCGGGCCTCCATCCTCACCCTGGCCAAGGAGCTCGGCCTCGACGTCGAGGAGCGCCCGGTCACGATCACCGAATGGCAGCAGGGCGTGCGCACGGGTGAGATCAGAGAGGTGTTCGCCTGTGGCACCGGCGCCGTGGTGACGCCCGTCGGGCGGCTGGTCTGGAACGACGGAGAGGCGATCGCACCGGACACCGGCTCAGAGTCCTCGGTGACGATGCTGCTGCGGCGCCGCCTGGTCGACATCCAGTTCGGCCGGGCCGAGGACCCTCATGGCTGGATGCGACGCCTGATCTGAGCGACCGGCCCGCCCGCCCCTTACCGAGCTGCGGGGCTGACGGGCCGACTCCCGGACCCGGGGCCGGCGGGAGCGGCACTCTCCTCGACCCGGCCCTCCCCCGGCACCGGCACCGCCGGGCCGCTCTCCGCCACCGGGTCCGCCGCGGCCGCCGCCCCGCGCTCATCGGGCAGGTTCCGCATCAGCAGCCCGTAGCCGAGCGCGGCCCCGGTCCCCAGGACGGCGCACGCCCCCCAGAGCCACTGCGCCCCGAACCGGTCGAGGACCAGGCCCGCCATCAGCGGCGCGATCAGCGCCGAAGCCGACCAGGACATCGTGTACATGCCCTGGTAGCGGCCCCGGCCCCGGACGGGCGAGAGCCTCACCACGAGGCTGCTCTGGATGGGCGAGCTGATGATCTCGCCAACCGTCCAGACGCAGATGGTCAGCGCGTACAGGGCGACCGACCCGGCGAACGCGGTCAGCCCGAACCCGTACCCCGCCAGCAGCGCCGAGACGATCAGCAGCCGGCGCGGATCGCGGTGCTGGAGGAAACGCGTGACCGGGATCTGGAGCACCACGATCAGCACCCCGTTGACGGCCATGGCGGCACCGAAGTCGGAGCTGGAGAACCCGTCCGCGCCCATGGCCACCGGGAGCCCCACGGACCCCTGCTGGAAGATCAGGGCGGTGACGAAGGACAGTCCGACGACGCTCATGAAACGCCTGTCGCGCACCACGGTCATGAGCCGTACCTCGTCGGCACCGGCTGCCGCACGCCCGCGCACCCCCTGCGGGTCGGGCCGCGACTCGGGCACCTTCATGAAGACCACGAGGGCGCAGAGCAGCGTCATCGTGGCCTCGCCCAGGAACCCGACGAGATAGCTGTACTCGGCGACGAAGCCGGCCCCGGCGGAGGAGACGGCGAAGCCGAGATTGATCGCCCAGTAGTTGAGCGAGAAGGCCCGCACCCGGTCCTCGGGCCGGACGATGTCGGCCATCATGGCCTGCACGGCAGGCCGCGAGGCGCTGCTCGCCATGCCGACGAAGAACGCCACGAACGCGATCGCCACCGGATGGACCATGAATCCGAGCACGGCCACGGACACGGCGGTGGAGGTCTGCGCGATGAGCATGGTGGGCCGCCGACCCAGCCGGTCGGTCATCACCCCGGCCCCGAGTGAGGAGACGACCCCGCCGAGCCCGTGCAGCGCGGCGACCAGACCTGCGTACGACGCCGAGTAACCTCGCTCCAGGGTCAGGTAGAGCACCATGAACGTGGCGACGAAGGCCCCGAGACGGTTGACCAGCGTGCTGGTCCACAGCCACCAGAACTCCCTGGGGAATCCGGACACGGAATCTCGGGCAGCCCGTCCAAGACCGGCGACAGACATACGGAATCCCCCCAGGGACGTACGGAACACGGACGCTCGCCGGTAAGAGGCCCGACAGCTCCGCACACATTACAAATCCCGGATTCCACTCCGCCACCCCATTGATGCCGACCGCCCGTCGCCGCATTCCCCGGCCCCCTCACCTCGCCCCCGCCGGGCCCCTCCCGTCCGCCCGGTGACCGCCCGGTCCCGGCTGTCCGGCCTGTGACCGCCCGCGCGACACGAGTACGGATTCGATTACGCTCGGGGCCATGGCCGACGCACCGTACAAGCTGATCCTCCTCCGCCACGGCGAGAGCGAATGGAACGCGAAGAACCTGTTCACCGGTTGGGTGGACGTCAACCTCACGGAGAAGGGCGAGAAGGAGGCAGTCCGCGGCGGTGAGCTGCTCAAGGACGCCGGTCTGCTCCCCGATGTCCTGCACACCTCCCTCCAGAAGCGCGCCATCCGCACCGCGCAGCTCGCGCTGGAGGCCGCGGACCGCCACTGGATCCCCGTCCACCGCACCTGGCGGCTGAACGAGCGTCACTACGGCGCCCTGCAGGGCAAGGACAAGGCGCAGACGCTCGCCGAGTTCGGCGAGGAGCAGTTCATGCTCTGGCGCCGCTCGTACGACACCCCGCCGCCCGCCCTCGAGGACGGCACCGAGTTCTCCCAGAGCGACGACCCGCGCTACGCGTCGATCCCGCCGGAGCTGCGCCCGCGCACCGAGTGCCTCAAGGACGTCGTCGTCCGCATGCTGCCGTACTGGTACGACGGCATCGTCCCGGACCTCCTGGCCGGCCGCACGGTCCTGGTCGCCGCCCACGGCAACAGCCTGCGCGCGCTGGTCAAGCACCTCGACGGCATCTCCGACGCCGACATCGCGGGCCTGAACATCCCGACCGGCATCCCGCTCGCCTACGAGCTGGACGCCGACTTCCGCCCGGTGAAGCCGGGCGGCACGTACCTCGACCCGGAGGCGGCGAAGGCTGCCATCGAGGCCGTGAAGAACCAGGGTAAGAAGAAGTAGCTTTCGTAATCATGCCCCTGATCCGCGCTTTCGGTGCGGATCAGGGGCATTTTCACGGCTTGGGCCCTCTCTGGCCCTCAGGCCCCCGGGTCCTGCGGCCGGAGCGCTCGCCCGAGAGCCTTCCGGGCTCGATCCCGGCTGCTCGGCATGAGGTGCGCGTACACCTTCAACGTCAGCCCCGGATCGGAGCGCCCGAGGTACTCCGCGAGGCCCTTGATGCTCTCTCCCGTATCCAAGAGCACGGACGCGTAGAAGTGCCGCAGGGCGTGCATGCCGTGCTCGCTGGCGGCGGCGTGCTCGCGACTCTTGTCCTTCGGGATGACGCCCGCCTTCGCGAGAGCGGGCTTCCAGTGGTCTTCGTTCAGCGAGGTCCGCCAGATGTGCCCACCGTTGGGCCCCGTGAAGATGAGCCGCCGGGTCACCGGCTGGCCGTTCGCTCGCATCCACAGGAGTTTGATCTCTACCGGCGGGAATCGCTTCATGTGCTCCTGTAGTGCTTCTGCCACCGGATCGGACAGCGGTACGTCACAGAGCTTGCCGCCCTTCGGGGGCGCGGACACGGCCTTGATCAGGCTCAGCTTGAGTTGCTGCACTACGTGCAGCGTGCCGCTGTCGGAGTCGATGTCATCGACGGACAGGCCGAGGATCTCCCCTTACCGCAGGCCGCATCCGGCACCCACGTCGACCACGGGCCGGAAGCGCTCGACCATGGCGACGCGCACCCATGGCCGCGGGGTCACCGTGCGCGAGTTGCAGGAGTTCCGGCGCAGGCATCCATCTTCTACGGCGGCGGAGAGCCTGGAGCGGACGTTGGAGAAGATGACGCGTGCGTACGCGCCGGACATGCCGGATGCCTCGAGCTGCGTCACGAACTCTCGGACGTGGCTCGGCTGGAACGACCCGAGCTGACGCGCCCCGATGCGCGGGAAGGCGTGCAGTCTGAGCCGAGACTCCATTGACGCCCGAGTGTTCGGGTCGCCGCTCTGGCTCGCGAGCCACTTCTCTGCGAACTCCTGAAACGTGGTACGGGACGCATTCGGGTCGATGAAGTCGCCGCAGGCTACGTCTGCCTGCATGGCACTCAGCCACTGCTCGCCCTGGCGTTTCTGCCCGTCGGGGAAGGCCTTCTCCTTACGCTTCCCCTCGGGCGTGAAGGAGCGGGCGCGGTAGCGCATGCCCTTCCGTGGCGGTCGGTCCTGACACGGACGGTCTTGCTGTCGGTGCCGGTCGTGGTCTTGAACCAGCGGTCGTGGATGTGGCTTGCCATGAGGAGCGGAGTCCTTTCCCAGCATGGAGCAGGGGCGGCCGCTCGACGGCCGCCCCTGCTGGCGTGTAAGGCCGCGACGCGGTCGACGTCCTTGAGCTGAGTGACGTAGGCCCCCACTTCGGCGGGGTCGTAGCGGACGTGCTTACCGACGCGGAATCCGGGAGGGCCGGTGCGCTTCCTGCGCCACTGGTAGACGGTTTCGCGGGGAACGCCGAAGATCTCGGCGATGTCGTCGGGAGCGCCCGCCACGCCATTCTCCTCGCGGAACTCCGCAAGGCAGGCCTGCTGGACATGGACGACGCCGCGATCGACGGCTCACACGTCCAGGCCCTGAAAGGGGGGCTCACACCGGACCCTCGCCGGTCGACCGTGGCCGCCTCGGCAGCAAGCACCACCTGATCACCGACCGGCACAGAACACCCCTCGCCGCGTCGTTGACCGGCAGAAACCGTCATGACGTCACCCAGTTCATACCGCTGCTGGACACGATCCCCCGCATCCACGGCCTAGTAGGCCGGCCCCGCTACCGGCCACGGCGCTTGTTTGCCGACCGCGGCTACGACTACGACAAGTACCCACGCCTGCTCCGCACGCGTGGCATCACGCCGAAGATCGCTCGCAAGGGCACCGCCCACGGATCCGGCCCGGGCAGGACCAGATGGGTCGTCGAGCGAACCTTCGCCTGGCTCCACCAGTTCAAACGCCTACGGACCCGCTACGAGATACGAGCCGACCTACACCTCGGGCTGCTCCAACTCGCCTGCAGCATCATCTGCTCGCGACGCCCCCGAACCTCATTCTGAAATGATCAGCGCTCCTCTTCGTGAGTGAGGGTCCGGGGCGACACCGCCGGCCCTCCTTAGGCCCTCTGAGGGCGACAAGCAACGGTCAATAGCGACCACCCATGGCCGCCCAATCGCAGGTCAGCGGAGGTTAGTCGGCACGCCTGCTGACACCGCAGGATGCGGAGCCGTCAGCCGTGCCGGACGACGACATCACCCGATGGCAGGCCTCCCTCCACTTCGGTGTTGAACAGCGAATTCACCCCCTGATCCGCCGCAGATCGTGATGGAGTTCGCACGGAGCACCATCGAACGCCAGGGGAGTCCAGGGCGGCGTGGCTCGCCGAGCTGGCCGGGAATGTGGAGGAGTTGCGGGGCGCTGAGGGCGCGTGCACTCGTGCCAAAGCAGCTCCACAGACCTCCTGTTGCCAAGCCCATGAAGGGCCTCAGCTTAAGCATCGAGATGACTCTTGCCAGACTTTCCCCTCGTACCGCGACGCTTTGGATAGTCGGACCAACGCTTCGTGTATTCGGAATCCTCACGGATAGACAGGCGGAGCACCTCGCTGGAGTTCTCATAGATCGCCAACCTTAGGACATACTGAGCCTCAGAACTCACAGGCAGGCCTGTCAAGTAATAGGACGAGGGTCGAACTAGGCGAAGGGTCTTTCCGTTTGCCGTGCCTAGCGTCAGCGTGCGCCTACCGTAGTCGTCGGTCTGAGATTCACGGAGACGTGAAACCACCGGGAGGAATCCCGCCTCTTCCGCCTCTGCAAGGACTGTCTCCGCAGCATTAATGGCGCCCAACACTTCATCTTGAGTCGGGAACTTCGGATTAGTGTGCTGCAGGACATTTCGGATCTCATCGACCTTGCCTGAATGCAGCTTTTGCGAGGCAGTAGCCAACATGGCCACAATACGAGATCTTGCGGTCTGATCGAGATCAAGATAGGGATAGGCGTGCTTGAATAGAAAAGTGTAAGGGGAAGCCGAGCGCAGGAGTTTGGGATAATCACCAAGGCCCCGCCGTGTAGTCTCGTCAGACTTCAAGCGCCTCAGGCGGTCGGCCAAGATCGCGAATCCCCGAATCATTGGGAACAGTGTCCACTTTCCATCATCGGAAAATTGAACGTCTGATTGATCCCGAGAGAGTTCCTGGATGGTAAATGTGATCGCCTCATCGGGAGAGTAGACGAACCCTGATGTCGCATAATGATCACGCAGAAGCGACCAGGTGGCCAGCTTGAGGTACTCCTGAAGCAGCCCCTCCAATTTCACGAAGAAGTTAGAAGCAACCGCTCTAATGTCTGCCTGATCGGCTGGCGCGTACGTATGCGTACGCATGGCGAGTTCCCTCAGCCTGGTGCCATACTGACGGAAATCGACCAATACGTCAGATTCAGACGGCCCATCAATGCCTAGCCGCCATGTGATCGCCCGCCTGAGGGACTCTTCGTTCGAAAGGCGTTCCCTGGCCCGTGGGCCGATACCAACGAACTTCTCTGCCGCCTCAAGGTTCGCGCCACTATCAAAGATCAGAGATCCCAGCGCTCCGTCCAGGGGGCCACCGCACACGAACTGATCCAACTGCTCCTGGAAGGACGCCCCGTCTGTCCCTCTGATCAGCCACTCCAGCCTCTCGCGCTGGGCTGGGTTCCCTAGGTCAAAGAGATTCGAGATCAGATGACGACTCCGCAGCAGAGCGAGCGACGAAGCACCGAGAAACCTGACACCTCCATTTGCGCACTCAGGCGCCAGATCGAAGTACCCCGTAGCCCTGATATCCCTGGGAGACTTTCGGATTTCAGCTGGCGGGATAAAAATACTTCCGGACAGAATTAGCGAATCAAGTGAATCGATAATCTCCTCATCCCGACACAGGAGAATGAGTTGCAGCACCTGAGCTTCATTAAGACCCTCAGTGAACTTTTCAGCCTCTTTGACGTCTTGTCCAAGCGTGGAGATAGAAGCCCGAAGTTTACCCTGAGTGCAGTTAAGCAGGTCATGCAAAATCAGACGCATTTCAGGAGCGGAGAATGCATCGCCAATAAGAGTCGGGAGCCCGGCTGAATGCCTCCACGAGAAAGGATTGACGTGAGAAGCAACCTGATCGCGCGAGAACTCGTGCCACTCGCTTTCCGCGCTATCCTGGCGAGACAAAACCTCTCGCATCTTAGAACGGACCTTCGAGATCTTTGATGCTCCCGTTTCAAGGAGCACGTTATGCAGCTTCATGCACGACAGATCATCGCAGTGGTAGAGCGGCACCCAGACGGAGGGCGGACAGTAGCGGACTTGCCGGGACCGAACAAGTCCCCAGGGGCCTGTTACATAATCATGCATCTGGAATACCCCTTGGGGGGCGCCGGACAGTAGCGTCATCGTATCCTTATGAGTCAGAGTGTCATTGTTGTCCCTTAGCTCACTGAAGGCCTTGTCGTACAATTCCCGCCCATAAATATAGGGGAAGAGAATTCTCTCCTTCCTGATCTCGTCAGAAATCGACTTTTCGATCGAATCCAGGTTGGTCTCGTCTGGATGTACCAGCAACTCGTTCCAAGAGACTTGCAAGAATGCAGATAGCGTGCATTCGTTGCGAGGGTTAGCATTGCTCTGCACGCGGGAAACCAGCCCGGCGCCGGCAGAAGTGAGCTTGATGGCCGCCGCGAGTCGCGCTGGGACTTCGTAAGCGTCAGAAATGATGCACGATCCAAGAAGATCTGACAGGCAGTCAATCCGGAGGATCCGTTCCTGCGTTTCGGGGTTCGAATAGATCTTCTCGATCTGCTCACGCGTCAGCTTGTCGGCCATTCTTTGCCTCCCCAGACCTTGGAACCGTCACCAGGTTACGAACCACGCCGAGAATCCGCAGGGCTTTCAAGCAAGACCCTCTCCTTCTGTGCTAGAGGAAGGCGTTGGCCGCGGTCAGGGTCCTATGCGCAGCTGCGGGACGTGACACGGTGTGGCGGCAGTGCGCTCCGACCTCACAGCGCTTGAGCAGACCCCGGCTGAGTCCGCGTCGATTCCCAGCTCGGTGTCCGGCCAGCAGAAGGCGCAAGCCGTAATGTTCGGATCAGTGAGGTCAACTCGGTTCGGCAATCGGCCCACTACACTCACCCCAACCGCCCCTGGCCAGAGAAAAAGCCAAAGCGCTGCTGGAGTACTAAGTGTCTTGTCAGACACGGCACGGGTGCCTAGCCGAACCTCTAGCGGTAGAGGGTCTCGCCCCTAGCGCTAGAGGTTATGACGAGCCCCCGACTGGCCCCCTGTGAGCCCTCCGAGGTCGACCGACGACGACCAACAACGACCGCCCGACTGCAGGTCAGTTGCAGTGCGCGGCGCTCTGAACAGGGCCGAAAAACAGGCCAGCCAGACCCAGGGCAAGAAGAAGTAGTTCCGTGCACGTACTGAAGCCCCCTGCCTGGGTTCTGTCCCCAGGAGGGGGCTTCGGTCGTGCCGTGCCCGGTGCACCACGGTTCAGATCGGCTCCGGCTGCGGTTCCGGCTGTCGCACGGGGGTGGCCCGCGGTTCCCACGCCGTGGTGGTCCGTACGTAGCCGTAGACCACCGAGGCCATCGCCAGTATGAGCAGCGGTCCGAACACCCACGGATGCTCGGCCATCGTCAACGGCAGGAAGCGGTAGGAGACCAACAGCGCGGCGAAGACCGTTGCCCCGTAGGCGACCAGCCGGATCCCCGCACGGTCCCAGCCGCGGTCGTACGAGCGCAGAGCGGCCTCGATCGTCAGGACGAACACCACGCCGGCGATGAGGTCCACGCCGTAGTGGTAGCCGAATCCCAGCGTTGCGGTGAGCGTGGCGACCAGCCAGAACGTGCCTGCGTACCGCAGAACGCGTGGGCCCTTGCGGGTATGGATGAAGATCGCGGTGGCCCACGCCGTGTGCAGGCTGGGCATGCAGTTCCGCGGGGTGATCTCGTCGAACGGCATGGAGTGCGGGGTGCCGATCGGCGACGGCGTCCGGGGCCACAGGTCGGCCACCGCCCAGTGCGCGCTGGACGGAATGTCCGGCGCCCACAGGCTGATCGTCGCCCAGTGCTCGGTGCCGGTGCCGTAGGCGAAGAGCGGCCCGACCACCGGGAAGATCATGTAGAAGGCCGGCCCGATCAGACCGATCACCAGGAAGGTGCGCACCAGGTGATGGCCCGGGAAGCGGCGCTCGACCGCCACATGGCGCAGTTGGTACAGCGCGACGACGACCGCGGCCACCGCGAGCTGGCCGTAGACGATGTCGAGGAAATTGAAACCGATGGGGCCGGTGGCCGTGACGAACCGGCCCACCAGCCAGGACGGATTACCCAGCGCGTGATCGGCTGTCGCCACGTACTGGTCGAGCACCGTCGGGCGGGTCTGCGAGGTGATGAGCAGCCAGGTGTCGCCGGTCTTGCGGCCGGCCACCAGCAGCAGGCCCAGCCCGACGCCCTTCAGCAGCAGTACACGTTCGGCGCCGGTGCGGCGCGTGACGGCGATGACCGCGCAGCCGAGCATCACCCACAACGCGCCGTTGCCGAAGGGATGGCCGCCGGTCGTCCCTTCGTCCACCACCCACCGGACCAGCGTGAAGGCGATATCGATACCGATCGCCGCACCCGCCGCGATGAACCGCTGCCGCCAGGTGAGGACCACCATCATCAGGGCCAGGGCGGCGTACAGCACACCGCCCGACTTGGGGGCGATGACCAGCTCTCGCACCTGACTGGTGAGCGGCCCCGGCAGGCCATAGCGACGCGCGGCGAACTCCAGCACGACGAGGAATCCGAGGGCCACGACACCCGCCACGGCCCAGAGCACGGCCCGTCTTCGGGGCAGGTCCGGTGGAGATATGTGCCCGGGCGGAGCGGCCTCGTCGCCCGCGTTCCCTCTGCGTATCCCAGCACCCTGAGACACCGTGTACCTACCCCCTTGGTCCGCTCCTGCACGCCACCCGTGCCCTTGGTGGGCCCTAGGAGCGGACAGCCACAGTCCCCATGGCGGTGCCCCAGGCCATCACGGGAGGGAAGCACAGCGGATCTGTGCAGGTCAATAGCCTTGTGGGCGCACAAGCACCGTTGCCTTGGGCGACGGCCACCAGGCGCGCGGGGCACCGCCTCCCCCACGACGTCCCCACCCCGGTGAGAAGTACCGCGCAGGCCCTGCGTCCGCCCCGTCCTGGGGCTAACGTGGCCCGTGCAGCGGCCCGTGCACGGGCGGAGCCGATCGGACGGGCCGTACGGCGAGAGCAGGGAGAGCGGGGAGAGCAATCATGGGCGAGCCCCTGAAGACCTTCGTCGGCGGCACCGAGGTCGACGTGCCCAACAGCATCCCGGCCATCCGCGCCGCACTGCCCGAGGAGAGACGCGAGGAGTTCGACCGCGCCATCAACGACGCCGGGGTGGGCGAGATCCAGGCGGTCATGCGGCACTGGATGCTGGAGGCCGTGCCGGACCCGGAGGCCGAGAAGATCCTGGACCGGCTGGCGCAGGACGAGGCCGAGAGGCGGACCGTCGCTTGAGCTTCCGCATCTCCTACGCCCCGCCCGCCGACGACACCCTGGCCAAGATGCGCGACGGCGAGGTGTTCCGCGACGAGATGGCGCGCACCCTGGGCCTCGACCCGTACGGGCACGGGTCGTCGGCCGTCAAGCGCGAGCGCGACCGCCGCGAGGCGACGGTCGCCGGGGCCATCGTGCTCTATTACGTGTCCAGGACGGTCCTGATCGTCACCGTGGTGAGACTCGTCCCGCTGCCCTGAACCGGCGGCCGGGACGACGCCTCGGGCCGCCGAGCGCTCCGCCTCACGCGTCGGGGACGCAGGTCACGCATCGGGGGCATCGATGATCTTGCCGTTGCTGTCCACGGTGTGGGTCTCCCAGTACGTGTCCCACGTGTCGCCCACATGCTTCGGGACCTTGCCCTCCGGGTACCGGGTGTATCCCTTCGGCGGTTCCTCGCCGTTGGGCACGCACGCCGACCCGGTGCCGCCGACGGTCAGGACCGGGTATTCGCCGCCGCCGCAGGCCGCATCCTCGGTAGAGCAGCCCGCGGTCAGCAGCCCCGCGACCACGGCGGCCAGCGCGAGGCCCGCCGCGGACCGGCTCCGGCGGCGTCCGCTGCTCGCGGGCACGTGGTGACGTCGGCTGGTTCCGTACATGATCGACTCCCTCTGGGTGGCTGGTGGGACCAGCCTGCCCGGAGGGTGATGCACCGTTCATGAGTACGAATACTCATGGGTATCGGCTCGCGTACTTGCTCTCTTGGGCACGGCACGACGTGTCCCGCCCGGCGGCAGCCGGGCGGGACACGGAGGGCCGGCTAGGCGAGCTTGGCCGCCTGGCCCTCGACCAGCGCGGTCGGCAGACCGAATTCCACGCCATCGAGCCCGCCCGCCGCAGCCATGTTGAACGCGGAGAACGTGGCGACCGTGGCGCCCTGGCGGAAGGCCACGAGCTTGAACGGGACCGACTCGCCCTCCTGCTCGACCGTCACCGTCCAGGCGGCGGCTTCCTCCCCGGCCGTGACCTGCTCCTCGGCGATCTTGGTGACCTTCTGCTTCTCACCCTTCGCCGTGAGGGTGAAGCCGCCGGCGCACTCGGTGGCCGCGGTACGCAGGCCGGCGATCGTCTCCTCGGCGCCCTTGCCGTCGTACGAGGCGAGCGAGATCTGCGTCGTCGTGATGTCGAGCGCCGCCGCCATCCCCGTGGCACCCTTCTTGGGCTCGCTGACGGAGTGGCGAAGGGTGGAGGCCGCGGGCTTGGCGATCGCGGCGCCCATCAACGCGTCGGCCAGCGGGGTGCAGGCCTCCTTGTCCGTGGTGACTTCCTCCGTGGCGATGGTGTCCTTGGCCGTAGCCTTGGCGATCTTCTCGCCCTTGACGTCACCCTGGGCCAGCGCGGCCTTCTCCAGTTCGGCGGAGGTGAGCGCCTTGACCGCCGGCTGCGCGGCGGCCGACCCCTTGCCCTTGGCGTCCGCCGCCGTGTCGTCACCGCCGGAACCGGAGTCCGAGCCGCCGCAGGCAGTGGCGAGCAGGGCCAGGCACACTGCACCGGCGGCAACGGCGGTACGACGTATGACAGTGGGTCGCATGGTCCGGATCCGTCTCTCTGAGCTGGGGTCTTCGAATTTGCACACTCTAGAGCGGAACTTGGTTTGACGATCACTCAATTCAGGCACAGGAAAACGATCGTGACGGCGCTGTGATCTTCCTGTGAAGGCACCGCCCGCCCACCTCGATCCGCCGCGCGAAGGAGATCAACCCGTGGGCTGCCGGGTCAGTCCGTGGGGCGCCGGGTCAGATGGGCGAACGCGTCCAGGTTCCGGGTGGACTCGCCGCGCGACACCCGCCACTCGTACTCCTTGCGGATCGCGCTCGCGAAGCCCAGTTCCAGCAAGGTGTTGAACGCACCGTCGGCCGCTTCGAGGACCGTGCCGAGCAGCCGGTCCAGCTCCTGCGGGGTGACCACGGAGAGCGGCAGCTTGCCGACCAGGTAGATGTCGCCGAGCCGGTCGATCGCGTAACTCACGCCGAAGAGACGGAGATTGCGCTCCAGGAGCCAGCGGTGGACGGCCGCGTCGTTCTCGTCCGGGTGGCGGACGACGAAGGCGTTGAGGGAGAGCGAGTGGGCGCCGACCCGAAGCGAGCAGGTGGTGGAGAGCTTGCGCGTACCGGGCAGTTTGACCACATAGCTGCCGGATTCGGGGCTCTCCCATTCGAGCTCGGCGTCCGTCAGCGTCGCCTCGATGACCTGCGCGATCCGCTCGATCCGCGGGGCGCCCGCGCCGGCCTGCGCGACCTGCGTCGTCACCGCTTCCTCGGGTACGTCAGCCATGGTGCGAGCGTACGCGACGGCGGTGTCCCTGCAGCGCGGCCGTGTACACCTCGGCGGTCGCGGACGCGGCGGCGTCCCAGCCGAAGCCCCGGGCGTGCGCGGCGGCCGCCTCACCCATCCGGGCAACCAGCTCCGGCTCCTCGGCGAACCGGCCCAGCGCCTGGGCGTACGCCCGCGGGTCGTGTCCGGGTATCAGGAAGCCGCTGACGCCGTCCCGCACCGCCACCGGAAGCCCTCCCACGGCCGCCGCGACGACCGGGGTGCCCGCCGCCTGCGCCTCCAGGGCGACCAGCCCGAAGGACTCGCTGTGCGAGGGCATCACCAGCACGGACGCCGCCCGGAACCAGTCGGCGAGCTGCTCCTGCCCGACCGGCGGATGGAACCGCACGACATCGGCGATGCCCAGCAGGGCCGCCAGCTTCTGCAGCCCCTCCGGCTTCGCGAGCCCGCTGCCGCTCGGGCCGCCGACGACCGGTACGACGATCCGGCGGCGCAGCGAGGGATCGCGGTCCAGCAGGACGGCGACCGCCCGCAGCAGCACGTCCGGGGCCTTCAGCGGCTGGATGCGGCCGGCGAAGAGCGGTATCAGCGCGTCCTTGGGCAGCCCGAGGCGCGCCCGGGCCGCTTCCCGGCCGTCGGCCGGGCAGAAGCGGTCGAGGTTGACGCCGGGATGCACGACGGCGACGGACCCGGGCTCGGCGTCGTAGAAGCGGATGAGCTCGTCCGCTTCCTCGGCCGTGTTCGCGATCAGCCGGTCGGCGGCGCGGACGATCTGGGTCTCGCCGATGACGCGGGCGGCGGGCTCGGGGGTGTCGCCCTCCGCGAGTGCCGCGTTCTTGACCTTCGCCATGGTGTGCATGGCGTGGACGAGCGGAACGCCCCAGCGCTGGGCGGCGAGCCAGCCGACGTGGCCGGAGAGCCAGTAGTGGGAGTGGACCAGGTCGTAGTAGCCGGGGCGGTGACCTGCCCATGCCTGCATGACGCCGTGTGTGAAGGCGCAGAGCTGGGCGGGCAGCTCCTCCTTGGCCAGGCCCTCGTACGGGCCCGCGTCGACATGCCGGACCAGTACGCCGGGCGACAGCTCGACCTTCGGGGGCAGTTGGCCGGTCGTGGACCGGGTGAAGATCTCGACCTCGATGTTGATCGCGGCGAGGCGTTTGGCCAGCTCCACGATGTAGACGTTCATGCCGCCCGCGTCACCCGTGCCCGGCTGGTGCAGGGGCGAGGTGTGCACGGAGAGCATCGCGACACGGCGCGGTCTGCGGTGGCTGCCGGGGAAGGCGGTCGGCAACCTGAGGCGCGGTGCGACACGGCTGCTGCCGAGCCGGGAGACGTACTGACTCACGTCGTCCGGTCCTCCTCAACTCAGGGCATGACACCGACAGGACCCGGGCCCTCAGACGGCTGCAACAGGGGCGCTCCCCCTTTCATTTCCGCTTTGCCAAATCGTTACCCCGTGGGGACCACCCGCCGGATCGTTACTCTCGGTGTCATGCGCCCCATCGGCACCGCGACCCGCGGGACCACCAACCCGAACCGGCTCCGCCGCATGGACCGCTGGATCGCCGCCGTCCACGGCCCGGCCCTGCGCCGAGCCGACACCCCCGTCGCGGTGGACCTCGGGTACGGCGCCGCCCCCTGGACCGCCGTCGAGCTGCTGCACCGTCTGCGGACCGCCGAGCCGCGCACGTCGGTGGTCGGGATCGAGATAGACCCGGAGCGGGTCGAGGCGGCGAAACCGTACGAGCGCGAGGGCCTCACCTTTCTGCACGGCGGCTTCGAGATACCGCTCCCCGCACGCCCCGACCTCATCAGGGCGGCGAATGTGCTGCGCCAGTACGACGAGGGCGAGGTCGCCGCGGTCTGGCAGCGGCTGTGCGCCCGCCTCGCGCCAGGCGGGCTGCTGGTGGAGGGCACCTGCGACGAGATCGGGCGCCGGCACGTCTGGGTGGCGCTCGGCCCGGAGGGCCCGCGCACGGTGACGTTCGCGACCCGGCTCGCCTCCCTGGACCGCCCCTCCGACCTCGCCGAGCGCCTGCCCAAGGCGCTGATCCACCGCAATGTGCCGGGCGAACCCGTCCACGCCTTCCTGCGGGACTTCGACCGGGCGTGGGCGGCCGCCGCCCCGTACGCCTCCCTGGGCGCCCGGCAGCGCTGGATCACGGCCGTGCGCGCCCTGTCGGCCGACTGGCCGCTGACGGACGGGGTACGGCGGTGGCGCCAGGGCGAAGTCACGGTGGAGTGGACCGCCCTCCAGCCCCGCCGCTAGCCGGACCGGCCGCCCGCCGACGGCCGTCCACGCGCCGGTCGGATCCGCGGGAACTCCGGCCGGGGCGCCGTTCGTCCCACGGTGGGCGGTTCCAGGGGTGTGGGGAGCGGAACCCGGGGCGTCGGTCGATTCTCGCGGCCGTCAGGACAGCAGGTGTGCGCCTCTGTCGCTTTTCGCCACGACATGGCACGATCTCGGCAACGACGGAAAGTTACTGACGGTAAATCAGATTCATACGGAGGGGGATCTCTTGAACCGACGCCATGTTGCCGCGGCGGCGATGACCCTGGCCTGTGCGCTGTCCGTGCTCTCCACGCCGGTTCCGGCCTTTGCCGCACCCGCACCCCCTTCGCCCTCCGTCGCACCGTCCCCCTCCGGATCGAAGGCACCGAAGAAGAGCCTCGAAGAGGTGCGCAAGGAGATCGAGGACCTCTACCTCAAGGCCGGCTCGGCCACCGACGCGTACAACCTCGCCGAGGAACGCGCCAAGAAGCAGTCCGCCGAGATCGTCCGGCTGGCCAGGGCCATCGTCGCGGGCCGGTCGAAGATCGACGAGCTCAAGGACCAGGCAGGCGCCCAGGCCCGCGAGCAGTACCGCACCGGCGGACTGCCGCCCGGCGCCCAGCTGATGCTCAGCGACGACCCGCAGCTGTTCCTGGACGGGGTGAACCGGGTCAGGTCCGGCCAGCAGGCCGCCCGGGGCGTCCTCGGCGAACTGACCAGGACCCAACAGGACCTGGAGACGTACACCAAGGACGCGAGCGCCAACTGGAAGAAGCTGGAAGCCAGTCGCCTCAAGCAGGCCGAGACGAAGAAGAAGATCAACGCGCAGATCGCCGCGGCGAAGAAGCTGGAAGCCCAGCTGGAGAAGGAGGAGCGGGCTCGCCTGCTCAAGCTGGAGGAGGAGGCCGAGTACACGATGCAGAAGGCCTGGCTCAGCTCCGGCGCCCTGACGGACATCAATCGCGAGGCGAGCGCGCGCGGCAAGAAGGCGGTGGCCTTCGCGACCGACCAGATCGGCAAGCCGTACGTCTGGGGGGCCGAGGGCCCCGATTCGTACGACTGCTCGGGCCTGACCTCACAGGCCTGGGCGGCGGCGGGGCGGCCGATACCGCGGACCTCGCAGGAGCAGTGGCGGCTGCTCCCCCACATCCCCATCAAGGACATGCGCCCCGGCGACCTGATCATCTACCACAGCGACGCGAGCCACGTGGGCATGTACGTCGGCGACGGCGCCATCATCCACGCCCCCCGGCCCGGCCGGAACGTCACCCTGGCCGGCGCGGGCTCGATGCTGATCCTCGGAGTGGTCCGCCCGGACAAGTGAGGTCGCCCGGAAGCCGGCCGGCCCGGCTCCCGACGGGCCGCCCCCGACGGAGTTCCCGGCCCGGATGCCCCACGGCACACACCACCCGGCCGGGCGCCCCGGGGAAGTGACCCGTACCACCCGCACCCCGCCGCCACGCGTGATGTTTGTCATGCCCCGCAACCCGCCCTCACCCCCGTGGTTCTCGCCGGATCCGTGACCTGACGCGGCTTATGGCGGCGCATATGCCACCGGCTGATTCCGGTGCGCCATTCCGTTCCGCCGCCACGGACCGCTATGGTCCCCGTCTGGCGGATCGTCGCTCGTCGTTCCGCCGCGCCCTCGGGGGGAGGGAAGGAAACCTGGACCGATGCCCGTACCCGCACCGCAGCAGCGCGCCGCCCTCGCTGCGGAGACCTCCCACGGCGCCGACCTCACCCTGCTGGTGATGGAGGACGACCCGACGGGCACCTTCACCGTTCCCGAGCTGCCGTCCGCGGCCGGTTCACGCATCCGTGTGCGCAACGCCCGCAATCTCACCGAGGCGGACCGGCTCCTCACGAACGACGTGGACTGCATCCTGCTGGACCTGAACCTCCCCCTCGGCTCCGAGGCCCGCAGCACCACCACCGAGGGATCCGACGGACTCGCCACCCTCAAGCACGTCCTGCGGATCGCCCCCCGCCACGCCGTGATCGCCCTCACGACGCAGGACGACACCGAGCTGGCCGCCGAGGCGGTACGCGTCGGCGCCCAGGACTACCTCTTCCGCGGCGAACTCGACGGACGCCTTCTCAGCCGCGCCATCCGTTACGCCGTCGAACGCAAGCGGGCCGACGTCGCCCAGCACCAGCTCACCGAGTCCCGGCTGCGCGCCCAGGAGAACGCCCGCCTCGAACGCGGTCTGCTCCCCACCCCGCTGCTCGAAGGCTCCGATCTGCGCTTCGCGGCCCACTACCGGCCCGGCCGCAGCCGTGCACTGCTCGGCGGGGACTTCTACGACACGGTCCGCACCCCGGACGGCACCGTCCACGCGATGATCGGCGACGTCTGCGGGCACGGACCGGACGAGGCCGCACTCGGCGTGGAACTGCGCATAGCGTGGCGGGCGTTGACCCTGGCCGGCCTCTGCGGCGACGAGCTGCTCTCCACCCTCCAGCAGGTCCTGGAGCACGAGCGGGACAGCGAAGAGATCTTCGCGACGCTCTGCACCGTCGACATCGCCCCCGACGGCCGACGCGCCGGCCTCTGTCTGGCGGGCCACCCCGCCCCGCTGATCGCCCGGCACGGGCGGGCCGCGCAGCTGCTCCCCCACGAGGACGGCGGCCCGGCCCTGGGGCTGCTGCCGCGCGCACGCTGGCCGCGCCGACAGGTGGAGCTGGGCGGCTCCTGGAGCCTGATGGCCTACACCGATGGGCTGATCGAGGGACGTGTGGGGCCGGGGCGCACCCAACGGCTCGGGCAGGACGGCATGGTCGCGATGATCAACCAGCAACTGGCCCAGGGACTCACCGGCGAGGACCTCCTGGAGGCCGCGGTCACCCAGGTGCGGGAGCTGAACGGTGGCGAGCTGACCGACGACGTCGCGATCCTGCTGCTCGACCGCGACCAGGAACGCAGCCGCCGTCCGGGGCCGAAGGGCGAGCGGGCCCGGAGCACCCCGCGCCGCCGCCTCCCACCTGCATCACCGACGCCCTGCGCGACCTCCGCGGTCGCGGGGAGCTCCGTGCGCGCTCAACGACCGCCGTTGTAGGGCCCGTACGGCCCGTCGCTGCTGGAGCCGCCGCGCCGGCCGCCACCCGACACGGCCTTGAGCGCGGGCCGGACGTCCACCAGGAAGACGATGGACGCGACCGCGCCCGCGAGCTGGAGGAACAGTATCGGCACGAAAAGATTCACGGCCACGGTGATACCAAGGATGATCAACCAGAAGGACTTCTTCTGCTTGTCCGCGGCCCGGTAGGCGTCCTCACGAGCTGTGGCGGCCAGGACCAGTGCGACCACGGCCAGGACGAGCATGGCCATGTAGAGCAGCCAGATCAACGTGCTGAATCCTGTGAGCAACATGGTGTGCACCGCCTAATCAGTGGATGAGCTCCCGCGGCCAAGGTACCGGGACAACGCGCCGGGCACCCCGAAAGGTGCCCGCCCCGTGCCCCGGTATGCCCTCAGGCTGTGGCGCTGCGGCCTACTTCGCCGACGGCGGAGTGGTCTTCCTCGCAGCCGGCTTGCGCGCGGGCGCCTTCTTGGTGGGCGTGGCCGACGGCTTGCTCTCCGCCTTCGCGGCCTTCGGACCGGGCGCGGTCCTCGCCGTCCCCGACTTGGCGGCCGGACCGGGCTTGGCGCCGGACGCCGGCTTCGCGTGGCCCGTCGGCCTGGACTCCTTGCGGGGCTCGACGACGACGGCGACCCCGACGATGTCGTCAGCCGCCTCGCCCCGCCAGTTCCGCACGGTCTGCTCGCCGCGCTCGGCGACCTTCTCGTACGCCTCCCTCGCCCGCACCGCGTACTCCGCGGCCACGCCCAGACTGCGCATGGCCAGGTCCTGGGCGTTCTCCCCGAGCTTCCGCAGATCGCTGTCGAACGACCCGATCACCTCGTTGACCTTGGCCTGAACGGTGGCCTGGGCTTCCCTGGCCTGTGCGGTCATCTTCTCCTGCACGGCCTTGGGGTCGGCGTTGCGCATGGCGTCGAAACGCTCCGGCGCCTCGGCCCGCAGCTGCTCGATCAGCGCCGGAACCTTGCGCGCCTGCTCGACGGCGATGTCGGCCGTGCCGGCGGCGAAGTAGAGGGGGGTCGGGTCGGTGAGGGTCTTGCGCAGGTCATCGGTGATGGCCATGACTGTGGTCCTCCCGGATCATCAGACTCAGTGTGAGGGTTTTGATGAAGGCTTTGAAGCTGGGCCGGCATCGCTGCCACCGGCCGTACCGGGGCTGCCGGCACCGGGGTGGCCGTCCGCACCGGCCCCCGATCCGGACGTGTCGCCGGTCTGCGATCGGGCATCGGCGCCGGATTCCGGTCCGGGCTCGAACCCGTTCTCCTTGCGGAAGGAGTCGTAGATCTGCAGCAGAACGCTCTTCTGCCGCTCGTTTATGGACGGGTCGGCCAGGATCACCGCCCGCGTCTCCAGCTCCTCCCGCCCCCGCTCGTCCAGGATCCCGGCCCGTACGTACAGGGTCTCGGCGGAGATCCGCAGCGCCTTGGCGACCTGCTGCAGCACCTCGGCGCTCGGCTTGCGCAGCCCGCGCTCGATCTGGCTGAGGTAGGGATTGGACACCCCGGCGGCATCGGCGAGCTGCCGCAGCGACAGCTGCGCGTTGCGCCGCTGTTCGCGCAGGTACTCACCGAGATTGCCGACGTTGAGTGATGCCATACCTTGATGGTGCGCCCGCTTGCTAACTTTTGCAAGCGCTCGCTTGCAAAAGTGCAGCAGGCCACCCGGGCGGCGCCTTGGGGCTGAGCACGGTAGGTGTCCGTTCCCGGTAGAAGTGCGCGAGATCCGCTGGAGGTGACCAGCGATCCGACCGATTCCCACCCGAACCGATCAGCCGAAGCGCTTGGCTCCGAGCACTGATCAATCCGCTGACAGGGCCAGCGGCATGCGGCAGGATGCGGACGCATGGCTCTCTCGTCTCGTATCGCCATGCCGGGCCAAGTCTGGTCGGTGGCCGCACAGGATGCATCCGGTCCGCTGCATGTGACCAACTGGCGCGATCGTCTCGTCGACCTCACCTACTCCCCCAGGCCGGAAGGCGATAGCTGGTCGCGGCGAGTTCTTGATCGGGTCCCAGGGATACGGGGAATTCACCACAGGCCACTACGACCGCGGTGGTGGCACAACAGCCCGGTGGGCCAGTCATGGCGCAATGCTCGTTGACAGCCGGGGCACCGTCTGCGGCCCTGAGCTGGAGAACTGCCTGCCATCCAAGTCGCGGTTCCGGCGGCTGGCGCCGGACAACACGCTCGTGGATGGGCCTCCTCTGACGGGCTACTACACGTCCTATCCCGCGATGGATCGCGAGGGCACCGCCGTCTTCTGGCGTGACGGCAAGCTCCTCGCCGTCGACGCGGACCTGGATGCGCACGAGTTGTTCGCGATGGATGACAGCCGGAACGTCATGAACCGCACCCTGCTGTTGGGGGACGGTCGCGTCGTAGTGTCATTGGACAGCGAGGTTCTCACCTTTCACAGCCCACTGGGACCCCTGGCCGAGGGCCCCTGGCCGTGCGGGGACGCGAATCTCCGGGGCAACCCTGTGCTGGGCTGACGCCCTCAGGACACGGTCACCCGACCGAGGGCAGGGTTCCGCACGGTCAAGACCGCGTTGGCGTCAATCTGACTGGAGCCCCGGAAGGACCCACGGCCTCGCGGGATCCGCCTGGATGCCACGAGGCCGTGTCACGCTGCCCCGCACCGACTGCGAAGGAGTTCCACACCGTCGCCTTCGAGATCGTCGCAGTACGTCGCGCGTCCAGTCATGGCCATGATCAGGGCCAAGGTGCGCCCGGACACAAGGGGCCCGGAACCGGTCGTGAACGGGCCGTCATCCGCTACAAGTCTCAGGCCACCGATGCGTCCCTTGGCAAGGACCACGAGGTCTGAGCCCTGGTAGTACTCGGCCGTCTCCGTGACGACCCCGATCGGATAGTCGCGGCGGATGCCCAGCGCGCGCCGGATGTCTTCTCCGTGCACGATCGTCTCGCCCAGCATGGCGAGGGCAGGCAAGGGAGGCTTGGTCGTGCTCGGAACGATGCGCCGGAAACGTTCAAGGGTCTCGCCCGGGGTCGCGCCGAGCTGCTCGGCCAGCCGCATGGCCACCTGCTTGTCGAAGTCGAACCGGCAGCGGATCACACCCGCCATCCAGCTCACGGGGTTGAGGCTCGCCCCCGCGATCAGGTGCGCCAACACCTCATGCACCGTCAATCCGGCGCAGAGCGAAGGCGTTGACCACTGCTCTTCCGTCAGATCTGTGAGATCGGACGCCAGCGCCGCTCGCTCTGCGCGGATCGAGGGCCAGACCCCGGCCCCGCGATTGCGGCCTGCTGTCCGTACCGGATCAGTCATACGGGCTGGACTCCTGTCAAGGGTCGTGATCTGCGTTGCCCCGGCCCGAACAGTGGACGTCCGGCAGGGGCGTTCCCGAAAGAGACTCTTGCTCCGGAGCAAACTCATCGCCAGAGGACGAGTCGCCGGAGCTCACCCTGCCGCCCTGGCCGAGCTGACTGATGCGAGTGGTCATGCGGCGAATTCCTCTCCGGTGGACCAGCAGCCCTTCACGGCCTCCCGCAATGGGTGCGAGAGATGCGGCCTCGACGAACGGATGAACTCGGACCTTCCGCACCGTCCCTCACGAAGCGTCCGCGTCGTCGTCCATGAGGGACATCCCAGATGCCAGAGCACGGGCAGTGTCGGCGAAGTACTGCTCGTCGGCTCCAGGGGCGAGGCCGAGGGGGACGCCCTGGGCTAGGCCGACGAACAGCGCCCTGAGCGCGGTGGTCAGGCGTTGTGCCCGGTGCGACGTCACGACGCCTCCGTTGTGCGACCTCCCCGTGAACAGCGCGATCAGATGGGTCTCCTGCGACCGGATGGACGTGGCAAGTTGGGACCCAAGGTCCGGGTCGTGCACGACCATGTCCAGCAAGGTGATCTGGAGCGACAGGCGAGCTCACGTACATGCGACTGGTGATTGCCTACGACAGCGGCTGGGTGCTGGCGGCCGCGGCCGGCCTCCTGATGGCGTGGCAGGGCAGCAGTGCCGGGGGCGAAGTCTGGATGGGGTACCAGGCAGCCGCCCCCTCGTGTTCACCGCGCTGCTGGTCGCCGCTGCCCCTGTTCGGAAGAAGTCCGCCGTGCCGGCGAGCGGATAAGGGGAGATCTCCAGAAGCTTCCTGAAATCGGGTGAGTCGGGCGGCAGTTGTGTGACACGGTCAGGGATATGAAGAGGATCACGAAAGCATCGCTCGTCACCCTCTCGGCTGCCGTCGTGGCCATGGGGCAGACGGGAGCCGTGCACGCCGACACCCCTCACTGGAACAAGACCAAGAAGTGCCAGCAGAAGGACTGGGACGGGCGGAACGTGCCCACCCGTATCGGGAACAGTGAACTGGGTTGGACCCACTTCTCCAGCAACCACAACATCCGTGCCTGCCGCATCGTGAACGCTCCCCTGAACGGCACGGCGGACAAGAACGACGGCAAGGGGGGCCTGGAATACTGGGGTTACGCCTTTGACGGCAAGCACCCTCAGGTGAAGATCATCGTCAAGGCGCAGGTCACCCGCCGTACTCAGGACAAGCGGTACGACGCCGGAAGCGGGCAGATGATCGGCGTCATCACCGCCTACTGCAAGGGCATGAGGAAGTGCCCGAACTGGATGAACCAGTCCGCCGCCAAGTTCAAGCGCTGAACAGGGAGACACCCGCAATGACGCCGTGGGAAGTGGCCGTGGCACAGGCCGACGTGACCGGCCACTTGATCCTCTACACGCAGGCACCGATCGTGAAGAAGATGCGTGTCCGCGGCGTCCTCCCGGGCCCCGACGGGGCGCCGACCGTGCGGATCGCGCTCGGCGGCCGCAAGGCGACCGTCGATGATCTCCTCACCATCTACGAGATCCCGCTCTTCCGGCAGGACGAGATGCTGCTCCCCTGGGAGGCGGTCAGCCGTGTACGGCACGAGGCGGGTGAGGTGCGGTTCCACTCCGGCAGCCACGTGGGCAACGTCCTCGATACGCCGCTGATCAGGCTCTCGGAGGACGTGCCCGGCAAGGAGCGGCTGGAGGACCGGGCGCACACGTTGCTCACCACACTGAACTGTCCGGCTCCGGGCTATGAGGAGCGGGAGAAGGCCGAGTCACTCCTGGTCGGCTTCCTGTACCTGAGCAAGGGCCGGATGCGGCTGTATGTACGCCATCAGGGTGATCCCGACGTCGTGGCCTGCGACGTCCGGCTTGCGGAGGCCGGGCCGGCCGTGATCGCGGAGGTGTTCTCCCGGTCGCAGGAGCGGGAGCTGTTCGAGGAGCCGGAGGACGATCCGCACTGCACGGCCGTACTGGATCTGACGCACTGAGCGGATCAACTGGATTGGGGATCAACGGAAGCCGGCCGAGCCCAGCGGCTGAGGACGCTCACACCCTCGGGGAACCGTAGCTCTCAGCTCCCTCACCAAGGCACGCACGACAGCGGATCCGGCCAGTTCGGGGGTCGTGACGTGGCCGACCTGGCGTGTCGGGCGCTCAGGGCCGAGATCGGTGATCTCCACCGAGTTCGGTGCTCCGGCCAAGGAGAGCGCAGGCATGATCGCCATGCCGTGACCTCCGCTCACCAAGGAGAGCACCGCTCCGTCGTCCTCGGCCTCAACGGTCGCCTTCGGGATCCAGTCCTGTGCAGCCCACCAGGCGCGGGTGTACGAGCCACAGTTCTCGGCCCAGTCGACCAGCGGCAGCGAGCGCGGGGCAGCGTGTCCCGCCGGGTACACCAGGGCATACGGCTCCTCAAAGAGTTCGCTCGCGACCAGGCCCGGTGGAAGCGGCACGGAGCCGTCCAGCGTGGCGAGGGCGATGTCGGCTTTCCCGTCGGCCACTTCGCCCGCGGTGCCGCGCCCCACCTCGCGGACGATCCGCACCTGCGGCTCGATCTCAGGATGCCGGGCGCGCAGCCGCTGAAGGACAGGCGGCAGCAGGTGGAGAGCCGCGCTGCGGAAGGCCGCGATCCGAAGCGGCCCCTTCGCCGCGTCGTACCGGGCCGCACCGCGCGCCTCGGCGGTCAGGACGTCCAGCAGGCGCAGAATGCGGCGGGCGTGCGCCACAGCGCTCTCTCCGGCAGGCGTAGGGCGGGCGCCGGAACGGCCGCGTTCGAAGAGCACAGCACCGATCCTGCGCTCGCTGCCACGCACCGAGTGGGAGACCGCGGACTGGGTCAGACCGAGTGTCCTGGCCGCGGCCGAGAAGCCGCCGGCGTCCGCGACGGCCACCAGGACGCGCAGTTCGTGCGGGGCAAGATCGGAGTCGGTCGTGCGGGCCACCGGGCGCTCACCTCACCGTATGAGAACTGCTCATGGAACAGGCCGTCGCATGAACGCAACCGGCTGCCCCGCAGGCGCATTCCCGCCCTACGGTCCGGTCATGAACGAGACCGCGATCACCGTGCACCAGACCGCACGCCCCCACGGCTTTCCCACCGCCAAGCACTTCGCGTTCGTCGAGTCCACGCTTCCCGACCCCGCAGTCGGCAGCGCGCTGGTGGAGAACCTCTACTGGTCCGTCGACCCCTATCACCGCGAGATGATGGATGACGTCCCCGGCGGCTTCGCCCTCGACGCACCGCTGGAGGGCCGTGCCATCGGGCGGGTCATCGCCTCGCGCACGCCCCGGCTGGCCGAGGGCGAGATCGTGTTCCACCGGCAGGGCTGGCGCACGCACGCGGTCGTCACACCCGAGGAGATCCGGCGGCTGCCCCGCTTCGACGGCGTGCCCCTGACCGCGTATCTGAGCATCCTCGGCGGCACCGGCCTGACCGCCTATGTGGGCCTGACCCGGATCGCCCGGTTCCAGGAGGGCGAGGACCTGTTCGTGTCGGCCGCAGCAGGCGGGGTCGGCACGGCCACCGGACGGTTCGCCCGGCTCCTCGGCGCCGGACGGCTGACGGGCAGCGCGGGCTCGACGGAAAAGGCCGACCACCTCACGCGGGAGGTCGGCTATGACGCTGTCTTCGACTACCACGACGGGTCCGCCGCCGATCTGCTCGGCAAGGTCGCACCGGACGGCATCGACGTGTTCGTCGACAACGTCGGTGGCGAGCAGCTGGCCGCGGCGGTGGGGGCGCTGCGCGCGTTCGGGCGCATCGTCCGCATCGGCACGATCAGCCAGTACAACACCCCCGGCACTCCGCCACCGCGCTTCAACTACGCGGACATCGTGGAGAAGAGCCTCCGCATGGAGGGCTTCCTGGTGAGCAACTACCGTGCCGTACAGGAGGAGTTGTACGAATTCGCGGTACCGCACCTGCAGAGTGGCCGGCTCGGCCTGGATGAGACCGTGGTGGACGGGTTCGAGCACATCGTGGACGCGTTCCTGGGAATGCTGCGCGGCCGGAACACCGGCAAAATCATCGTGCGGAACCGTACGCACACCCCGTTCGCCCAGGCGGAGGAGGGCTCCGTGCCGTGCTCCATCCGTGCGAACTCCCCCTGGGACGCGGACAGATCCGGCCGGACAGGGCACGTGACGCAATAAGTTGACCCGGATGTGCCTTGCAGGCCCGTGGGAGGAGGTCCCGTGGATGTCGGGCTGATCAACGGCCTACCCGGCCACCCCCTCTTCGTTCACGGCGCGGTGGTGCTGGTCCCGCTGACGGCGCTGGTGCTGGTGGTCTGTGCGCTGTGGCATCCGGCAGCGCGCCGGGTCAGCTGGGTGCTGCCGCTCCTGGGGCTGATCACCCTTGCTCTGGTGGTGCTGACCACCGAATCCGGTGAGTGGCTGGAGGAGCGGGTGCAGGGGGGTGCGGTGCTGGAACAGCACACCGAGATGGGCTCCGGCCTCACCCCGTGGGCGATTGCCCTGTTCGTGGTGACGATCGCCGTCTGGCTGCTCGGCCGGGTCGGTCCTCGTCGGGAGCGTGGGCGCAGCGATGCGGTCGACGGGCCCACCGGTGGCGGGGTGTCCGCGGTGGCTCGGTCGGCCTCTTCCGTTGCTGTGCGCGTCGCGGTGGCGGTGATCGCCCTGGTCGTGGCCGTCGGTGCGGCCGTTGACGTGTATCGCATCGGCGAAACGGGGGCGAAGGCCGTCTGGCAGGGCCGCTTCTCGGCAAGCGGGTCCGACGGCCGGGGGTGACGCGGCAGCAGTCGCGCCGGCAACAGCCCGTCGCCCCATGGGGCGCGTCGACCGGCCGGACGTCTTGCCTGTGTCCGGCCGGTCTCGCGGCTCAGTTGGGAGGTGGGTCAGTGGAGTTGGTCGAGTGCCTGCTGGAAGGCGGCGGCGTGCTTGGCCGCGGCGGCGGCGGTGTCGCGGAAGTAGCGGGCGGCGGCGGTGTCACCGACGGCGGTGGCCCGCTTGGCGAAACCCGGGTACTGGTTGGTCGCTTCGTTGTGCTCCCCGGCGATGGCCGTGCGCAGGTTGTCCTTCGTCATGCGGACATGACCGGCCAGGGCCGCTTCGCCGGCGAAGTGTTCGTGCAGTTCCACCCCGGCCGTGCCCTCGAACAAGCGAGCCAGGGCCTGGTTGCCGGTCTGCCGCGCGCGTTCGGCGAAGAGCATGTACTTGGCGTGGGCGAGCGCCTCGCCGTGCATGGCGGTGTCCAGGTTGGCCATCGTGCGGGCAGCCTTCACCTTCGGCATGCCGGCGGGCACCGGCACCATGTCCGCCTTGGGCGGCGCCGGGACGGAGCCGCGGCCGGTGGTCACGGCTGTCAGTGCCATGCGGTACGCGTCGCGGTGACGGCCCTCGTCCGCGGCGATCTCGGTGAACAGCTTGGCGGCCTCGTCGTCACCGTCCATGCGGGCCTGGTCGGCGAAGCCCCGGTACATGACCTGGTGCTCGTAGGTCTCGCCGTTGATGGCCTGGCGCAGGTTGGCCTCGTTCGTGCCGACCGTGCCGGCCAGGGCGGCCGCCTGCTTCAGGTGCTCGTTCAGCTCGGTCTGCGCCGTGGCGCGGAAGAGCTTGCCGACGGCCGGGTGGGCCTCGCGGTCGGCTTGCGTGCCGAAGAGGCCGTAGGAGGCGTGGGCGAACGCCTCGCCCTTCATGGTGGTGGTGAGGTCGGAGACCGTCTGCTGGCGGGGTGACTGGGCGGCGGGCGCCACCGTGTGCGGCTCGGCCGGTACGGCAAGTGCCATGGCTGTGGCGGCCTGCGATGCCGCGGTCAGCGTGCTCAGAGCGACCAGAAGTGCGCGGATCGAGTGACGGAACATGATGTCCTCCTCGGGAGCCCTTGGGAGCGGCCCTCCCATACGACCCGTACGCGCCCACTCCTGCCCCTTCACGTAACCCTTTCGGGTGTTTACGCAGCGTGGCATCGGTGCTTGATGCCGGGCAGGCGGCGGTCGGAGCCGGTCGGAATGGCACGGCCCCGGGTGTCCGCATTCAGTGTCCGGAGTCAGCGCGCGAGGGAGAAGTAGTTCTCCTCTTCCTGGGTGAAGTGCAGGCGCAGCACGCTGTAGAGGCCGTAGAGGCAGGCGCGCAGGTCGTCGATCTGTTCGGGGCGCAGGCCGCCGTGGTGGGCGCCGGCGAGCTCCAGGTGGGTGGTGATGCGGCGGGCCAGGCGGTGGATCTCGGTGTGGGCGCGGCTCATGGTGGCGGTGGTTTCCGGGCCGCCGAGGGCGGGGGCGAGGGCGGGGTAGAGCTGGGTTTCCTCGGCGTACTCGTGAGGGAGGAGGCGGTCGGTGAGAAGCCGGTCGACATGGCGGACGGTGTCCAGGGCCTGCGGGCCGGTGGAGTCCGACAGTTGGTCGGCGGCTTCGCGGACGGCCTCGATGACGTCGCGCAGGTCGTCGTGCTCGGCGGCGAAGCGCTGGATGAGCTGTTCGGTAGCCGGTTCGATGGTCACCCGGGCGCGACGATCGACGCGCAGGGCGCGCAGGGCGTTGAGGATGACGGCGACGTCGATGCCCTCCTGGAGGAGCGCGCCGACGGCGGGCGGCAGCAGGCCGTAGGCGGCGGCGCCCATGGCCGCGAGGGACATCAGCATGCCGCCGAGGGAACTCTGGACGGCGATCCGCCGGGCGCGGACGGCGATGGTGGCGGCATCGGCGAGGCGGTCGACGCGGTCGGTGGTGAGCACGATGTCGGCCGCTTCGGAGGAGGCGCTGGAGCCGTGTGCGCCCATGGCGACGCCGACGTCGGCGGCGGCAAGGGCGGGGGCGTCGGTGACACCGTCGCCGACCATGACGGTGACCGCGCGCTCGCGTTCGGCCTGCACGGCGGCGACCTTGTCGGCGGGGGTCTGCTGGGCGCGGACGTCGTCCAGTCCGAGGACGGCGGCGATCTCGCGGGCCGGCTCGGCGCGGTCTCCGGTGAGCATGAGCAGGCGCTGGATGCCGGCCTCACGCAGGCGCCGCAGGGTGCGCGGGGCGTCGTGACGCAGCGGGTCGCGCAGCAGGATCGCTCCGGTGAGCGTGCTGTCCGTGGTGAGCCAGGCGACGGCGGCACCATCCAGGGTGGCGCGGTTGTCCGCGGCGCCGGCCCAGGCGGGCAGGGGCGTGCCGTCGTGCTTGCCCACGCTCACCAGCCGGCCGCCGACGCGACCGGTGGCGCCGCGCCCGGGCTCCTCGGTGACGTCGCGGACCGGCATGAGCGTCAGGCCGCGGACATGGGCTTCGTCGGTGATCGCCCGGGCGAGGACGTGGGGGGAGTACTGGTCGACGGAGGCTGCCAGGGCAAGGACGTCGGCGGGGGTACGGCCGGGCGCGGCGGCAACGTCGATCACCCGGGGGCGGCCCGTGGTGAGGGTGCCGGTCTTGTCGAGGATCAAGGTGCGGGCGCGGCCGAGGGTCTCCAGGGCGGCGCCGTCACAGATCACCACGCCCTGACGGGCGGCGCGGGACAGCCCGGAGACGATCGCGACGGGCGCGGCGAGCAGGAGCGGGCACGGGGTGGCGACCACCAGGACCGCCACCGCCCGCACGGCCGAGCCGCTGACCAGCCAGGCCAGCCCCGCCACGGCCAGCGTCAGGGGCAGGAACCAGGCGGCGTACCGGTCCGCCAGCCGGATCACCGGGGCGCTCTCGGCACCTGCCTGCCGGGCGAGGCGGACGATCTCGGCGTAGGTGCTGTCCTGCTCGGTCGCACAGGCCCGCAGCTCGAAAGCGGTGCCGGCGTTGATGCCACCGCTGCGCACCGTCTCGCCTGCGGTCCGTTCGACCTGAAGGGACTCCCCGGTGAGGACGGACTCGTCCAGGACAGCGGTGCCGTCCTCGATGCGCCCGTCGACGGGGACGACCTCGCCGGGACCGACCACCAGCAGGTCATCCACCCGGACCTCGCTCAACGGCACCGTCCGCACCTCGTCCCCGGTTCGGCGGCGGGCCGACCGCGGGGCATGCTCCAGGAGATGGCGCAGGTCGTGCGAGGCGCGGCGTTCGGCTGCGGCGTCCAGCCAGCGGCCGGTGGCGAGCATGAGCGCGATCAACGCACCGGCCAGATACTCGCCCGTGGCCAGGGTTCCGGCCAGGGCGAGGACAGCGATCAGGTCGACCCCGGCCCGGCCGCGTCGCAGCGCGCCGATCACCCAGGCCAGGGCCGGGAGGACTGCTACGACGGTCCCGGCCGCCCAGCATGCGGCCGCGACCCGCCCGAAACCGCCGAGCCACGCGACACCGCCCGCCACCAGGGCACCGGCGGTGACCGCGAGCAGTACCGGCTCCAGCCACCGCCGGGCGGGGGCACCTGCCGTCCGTGTATCCGTTCGTTCGTCGTCGCGTCGGTTCACCGTGCACTCCGTTCGCCCCGGCTGCCTCTGGCCGGCACGCCGCACCGGTCGGTGCTCCTGCCAGAGCCGTTCGGTCCGCCCAGCCGGACCCTCGGGGCGCCGGCCGAACGCGCCCTCACCCTCGGCAGGTACGCACGGGGGCCTCGAAAGGTCCGGGGCGACGCTTGCGGCCGAATCCTCGGAGAACGAGTCGCGCGGAACAACGGCCGACGTGGGCGGCGCCCGCCGTCCTGCCGCCGGAAACAACGGATCTGCTCCGACAAGTGCCTCCGAGCCCCAGGATCGCGCCGCCGGGATGGTCTCGCATGTCCGGCCCGTGGCCCCCGGCGCAGGGCGCCGGCCGGCACACCCCTGTGGGGTGCGCACCGGGTCCGATGCCCTGCGGAACCGCCGGTCAGTCCCTGACGATGCAGAAGGGATGCCCGACCGGATCGGTGAGGACCCGCGCCCTGGAGGCCTCATGCGGCTGGTGGTCCGGCTTGCCCGCGCCCAGCTCCAGCAGGCGGGCCTCGGCTCCGTCCAGGTCCTCCCCCACCTTGAAGCAGATGTGCAGCTGCTGGGGAACGGTCTGGCCGGGCCAGCAGGGGGCCCGGTAGCCGTCGACCCGTTGGAAGCCGATGAAGAGTCCGTCCGCACGGTTGAGACCGGCGAAGTCGGCGTCCGACTTCGGGTGGGGTTCGAGGCCGGTGGCCTGCTGGTAGAACGCCGCCAGAGCCAACGGATCGGGGCAGTCGAGGGTGATCGCAACCAACTCCATCTGCGGGGACATGGCACCTCCGGGCCGATCGGTCAACTTCCGTACCGCACAACCTACTTCCATGCGGCACACCCTGGCCGCGGCCGTCTGCGGCCGAACAGGGCGCCCACCGCGACGCCGAGCAGGACCGAACGGAACGCCCACCGCGACGCCGAGCAGGACCGAACGGAACGCCCACCGCGACGCCGAGCAGGACCGAACGGAACGCCCACCGGGACGCCGAGCGAGCCGGCGCGGAATCCTTGTTGACCTTCACCCTGGGGAAGCCCACAGCATCGGTGGAGCCGGGCGACAGGCCCGGCATGAGGAGGTACGGGCATGGGGTTGCTGACCATCGGAGCGTTCGCGAAGGCGTCCCGGCTGTCGCCGAAGGCGCTGCGTCTCTACGACGAGCTCGGCCTGCTGACCCCCGCCCGTGTCGACCCGGTCACCGGCTATCGGCTCTACGCACCGGAACAACTGGACCGGGCCCGGCTGGTCGCCTGGCTCCGCCGCCTGGGAATGCCGCTGGCCCGCATCCAGCGCGTCTGCACGCTGGATGCGGCATCGGCGGCCCAGGAGATCCGCGCGTTCTGGGCCCGGGTCGAAGCCGACACCGCCGCACGGCGGGACCTGGCCGCCTTCCTCATCGACCACCTGAGCTGGAAGGACCCTGCCATGTCCCCGACCGCCAAGCCCCTCAGCATCCGTTACGCGGCCCTGTCCGACACCGGCCTCGTCCGCCGGAGCAACCAGGACACCGCCTACGCCGGGTCCCGGCTGCTCGCCGTCGCCGACGGCTTCGGCAGCCAAGGAGCCCCCGCGAGCGCGGCCGCCGTCGACGCACTCAAGCACCTCGAAACGGACAGCATCCCGGCGGGCCGTCTCCTCAACGTTCTGGAGGACGCGATCGAACAGGCCAAACAGGCCGTGGACGGCCTCGCAGGTCCCGGCTCCTCCCCCGAAGAGGCGGGCACCACCCTCACCGCGATGCTCTGGACCGGATCACAGCTCGCCCTCGTCCACATCGGCGACTCCCGTGTCCATCTCCTGCGCGACG
Source organism: Streptomyces sp. NPDC052052 (assembly GCF_040680455.1). Lineage (NCBI taxonomy): Bacteria > Bacillati > Actinomycetota > Actinomycetes > Kitasatosporales > Streptomycetaceae > Streptomyces > Streptomyces sp. NPDC052052. The sequence goes on from NZ_JBFAWU010000022.1 coordinate 53,558, forward strand.
GACGGCTGTTCCAGATCACCCACGACCACACCATGGTGCAGTCGATGGTCGACGAAGGACGCCTCAGCCCGGAGGAAGCCGCCTCCCACCCCGAGCGGTCGCTGCTGGTACGCGCCCTGGGCCCAGGCGCCGATACCACCCCCGACCTGCGTCTTCACGACGCCCGGCAGGGAGACCGGTACCTGCTCTGCTCCGATGGGCTGTCCACCGTCGTACCGACCGAGGAGATCCGCCGGGTGCTCTCCGAGAACGGCGAGCCCGAGCAGACGGTCCGCGAACTCGTCGCCCTCGCCAACGGCTCCGGCGGCCCCGACAACATCAGTTGTGTGGTCGCCGACGTCGTGGAACTCCAGCAGTAGGCGGCAGCGGCCCCGCTCCGGCCGACGAGGACATCGGTACGGTGCCCGTCCGCACTCGTGGGGAGTACGACACAGCCGGTCCCGCACGGTCACTGCGGCCGGCGCCGTTAGGACGCCTCGTCCGCGGCGCCGGGCCTCCCGTGCCGTGCGGGTCCCGTCAGCTGCCGACGTAGGCCGCGAGATGCTCGCCGGTGAGGGTGGAGCGTGCGGCGACCAGGTCGGCGGGGGTGCCCTCGAAGACGATCCGGCCGCCGTCGTGGCCGGCGCCCGGGCCGAGGTCGATGATCCAGTCGGCGTGCGCCATGACCGCCTGATGGTGTTCGACGACAATGACCGACTTGCCGGAGTCGACGAGCCGGTCGAGCAGGCCGAGGAGTTGCTCGACATCGGCGAGATGCAGGCCGGCGGTCGGTTCGTCGAGGACGTAGACGCCGCCCTTCTCGGCCATGTGGGTGGCCAGCTTGAGCCGCTGCCGCTCGCCGCCGGACAGCGTCGTGAGCGGCTGGCCGAGGGTGAGGTAGCCGAGCCCGACATCGGCGAGCCGGCCCAGGATGCGGTGCGCGGCAGGCGTGCGCGCCTCGCCGGTACCGAAGAACTCCTCGGCCTCGGCCACCGACATCGCGAGCACCTCGCTGATGTCGCGGCCACCGAGGTGGTGGTCGAGGACCGAGGCCTCGAAACGCTTCCCTTCGCAGTCCTCGCAGGTGGTGGCCGTACCCGCCATCATCGCCAGGTCGGTGTAGATGACACCGGCACCGTTGCAGGTGGGGCAGGCACCCTCGGAGTTGGCGCTGAACAGCCCCGGCTTCACGCCGTTGGCCTTCGCGAACGCCTTGCGGATCGGGTCGAGCAGACCGGTGTACGTCGCCGGGTTGCTCCGCCGCGAGCCGCGGATCGGGCTCTGGTCGACCGACACCACACCCCCGTCCCCTGTCTCCTGGGGCATCGACCCGTGCACGAGCGAGCTCTTGCCGGAACCGGCGACGCCGGTGACGACGGCCAGCACCCCGAGCGGGATGTCGACATCGACGTCGCGCAGGTTGTGCGTCGTCGCGCCCCGGATCTGCAGCGCGCCGGTGGGGGTGCGCACCGTCTTCTTCAGGGTGGCCCGGTCGTCGAGATGGCGGCCGGTGACGGTGTCGCCGGCCCGCAGCCCCTCGACGGTGCCCTCGAAGCAGACGGTGCCGCCGCCCGTACCGGCGCCGGGGCCGAGATCGACGACATGGTCGGCGATCGCGATCATCTCCGGCTTGTGCTCCACGACGAGCACCGTGTTGCCCTTGTCCCGCAGCCGCAGCAGCAGCTCGTTCATCCGCTGGATGTCATGGGGGTGCAGTCCGACGGTCGGCTCGTCGAAGACATAGGTCACGTCGGTGAGCGAGGAACCGAGGTGGCGGATCATCTTGACGCGCTGCGCCTCGCCGCCCGACAGTGTGCCCGACGGCCGGTCGAGCGCGAGGTAACCGAGCCCGATCTCGACGAACGAGTCCAGGGAATGCCGCAGAGCGGTGAGCAGCGGTGCCACCGAAGGCTCGTCGAGACCGCGGATCCATGCGGCCAGGTCGCTGATCTGCATCGCGCAGGCGTCGGCGATGCTGACCCCCTTGATCTTCGAGGACCGGGCCGCCGCACTGAGCCGGGTGCCGTCGCACTCGGGGCAGGCAGTGAAGGTGACCGCGCGATCCACGAACGCCCGGATGTGCGGCTGCATCGCCTCCTTGTCCTTGGACAGCATCGACTTCTGGAGCTTGGGGATCAGTCCTTCGTAGGTGAGGTTGACGCCGTTGACCTTGACCTTGGTCGGCTCCCGGTAGAGGAAGTCCTGCATCTCCCGCTTGGTGTACCTACGGATCGGCTTGTTCGGGTCGAGGAAACCCGACTCGGCGTAGACCTGCACGGTCCAGAAACTGTCCGACTTCCAGCCGGGAATGGTGAACGCGCCCTCGGCGATCGACTTGGAGTCGTCGTAGAGCTGGGTGAGGTCGATGTCGGAGACCGTGCCCCGGCCCTCGCAGCGTGTGCACATGCCGCCGGTGCGGGTGTAGGTCGCCTTCACGGCCTTCTTGTTGCCGCGCTCGACGGTGATCGCACCGCTCGCCCTGACCGACGGGACGTTGAAGGCGAACGCGCCGGGCGGGCCGACGTGCGGTGTGCCGAGCCGGCTGAAGAGGATGCGGAGCATCGCGTTGGCATCGGTGGCGGTACCGACCGTGGAGCGGGGGTCGGCGGACATCCGCTGCTGGTCGACGGCGATCACGGTGGTCAGCCCGTCGAGCACGTCGACCTCGGGCCGCGCCAGGGTCGGCATGAAGCCCTGCACGAAGGCGCTGTAGGTCTCGTTGATCAGCCGCTGGGACTCCGCGGCGATCGTGTCGAACACCAGCGAGCTCTTGCCCGAGCCGGAGACACCGGTGAACACCGTCAGCCTGCGCTTGGGTATCTCGATGCTGACGTCCTTGAGATTGTTCTCGCGCGCGCCGTGCACACGGATCAGATCGTGGCAGTCGGCGGCGTGCGGCGCGGACGGCTGTGCGTCCGCCCTCGCGGTCGTGTTCATGGCGCCTCCCTGAGGGCTGTCCCGTGAGGCCGAGCCGCCTGCGCGGTCCCCGTCGGCGTCACCTGGCTCGATCTAACCAGCTCCGATCCGACCAGTACGGGCGATTCTTCGCGTTGCGCAGCTGCCGCGCAGGAACGAAGAACGAAACCGGAGCGCGTGGTGGTGGGGCACGCTACGTTGCGGACATGACTGAATTCGTACTGGTGGCGGGCGCGTGGCTCGGGTCGTGGGCGTGGGACGAGGTGGTCCCGGAGCTGCGTGCGGCCGGGCACGGCACCCACCCGGTGACGCTGTCGGGCCTCGCCGAGAAGCGCGCCATACCGGCAGGGCAGCAGACCCACGTCCAGGACGTCGTCGACGTGGTGGAGGGCCGCGATCTCCACGAGGTCGTCCTGGTCGGGCACAGCTACGCCGGCATCCCGGTCGGCCAGGCCGCCGAACGGATCGGTGACCGACTGGCCCGTGTGGTCTTCGTCGACTCCGAGGTCCCGGTCGACGGCGAGTCGTTCGCCTCCGACTGGTGGGCCGGCCGCGAGGCGCTGGAGGCCGCCATCGACAAGAACGGCGGCTTCTGGGCGCCGCTCACCGCCGCCGACTGCGAGGGCCAGGACCTCACCGGCGAGCAGATCGCCCGGTTCACGGGCGGCTCGACACCGCACCCCGGCGCCACGCTGACCGAGCCGGCCGTGCTGACCCGCCCGCTCGGGGACCTTCCGGCGACGTACATCAAGTGTCTGCTCGACGGCGACGAGCCGAAGCCCGTCGTGGCCGAGCTGGTGGCCGGCAACGACAGCTGGGAACTGGTCGAGATGAGCACCGGTCACTGGCCGATGTTCTCCCGGCCGCGCGAACTGGCGCAGATCCTCAGCCGCTCGGTCCAGAAGGCCTGATCCCGGGAGCGGGCCCGACAACGGCCTGCCGCCGCACGCCCGACACCCGTCCACCCGGCGCCCGCACGCCCCTTCCGTACGGGCCCTCCCGCGCCTGCCCGTCGAGTGGCCGGACCGGAGCGTGGGGGTCCGGTGGGGTGGACGGGCCCGGCGGGATCCGGCCGAAAGGCCCTAGGATCCCGCTCATGGCTACCGACCCCGGCTACATCTGCTCCTGCTGCGGCGAACACCACGCGGAACTCCCGATGGGGTACTCCACCATGGCGCCCGACGTCTGGGACCCGAGCCTGGAGAGCGATCCCGACAGCATGCTGTCGTCGGACCAGTGCGTCGTCAGGAACGAGCACTACTTCGTCAAGGGACTGATCGAGATCCCCGTCATCGGCAGCCAGGAGAGCTTCTCCTGGGGTGTCTGGGTCTCGCTCAGCCGGGAGAACTTCGCCCGCGCCCTCGATGTGTGGGAGACCCCCGGCCGCGAGTCGGAGCAGCCGTACTTCGGCTGGCTGAGCACCGAACTGGGGCTGTACTCGCCCCGTACGACCAACCTCAAGACCAACGTCCACACCCGCCCGATCGGCCTGCGCCCCCGGATCGAGCTGGAGCCCACCGACCATCCGCTGGCCGTGGAGCAGCGCACCGGCATCACGATGGACCGGGTGCGGGAGATCGCCGAGGCGGTACGGCACGCCGAGGACGACCGCCCCTGAGTCCCGCCGCCGGGTGCGCCCGGCGGGAATGCCGACCGGCCGTCCGCTACCCGGTCCCGAGCCCCGACCGCAGCTGCGCGAAGGCGCGTTCCGCCGCCTCGACCGCACGGCCGTACGCCTGGTCCGCGCTCTCCCCCGCGTCGATCCGTCGCCAGTTCTCCAGTGCCAGGATGCGCTGCACGACGATGATCTGGCCCGCGGCCAGCCTGTCCTCCAGCCGGTCGCCCAGCGCCTGGGCGAGCGCCGCCTCGGACCGGCTCTGGTAGGCGTACAGGCGGGCCACCAGGGACGGTGTCCCGTACAGCAGCCGCAGGAACGCCAGCACCTCCGGCACGTCGCAGAGTCCGGTCACCGGGTCGCGCCGCTCCAGGCCGTCCAGGAAGTGGCGGTGCAGGGCGTCCAGAGGGGATTCGGTCTGTGCGCGGGCGGCGACGACCCGGGCCGGTTCGTCCTCGTGGTCGGCGAACCGGTGCAGGACCAGGTCCTCCTTGGCCGGGAAGTACCGGAAGAGGGTCGGCTTGGAGATGTCCGCCGCGGCCGCCACCTCCGCCACCGAGACCTTGTCGAAGCCCCGCTCCAGGAACATCGCGATCGCGGCGTCGGAGACTGCCTGGTACGTCAGCAGCTTCTTCCGCTCACGCAGACTCATCGTCGCGGGGGACGCCGGCACCCCGGGGACCGGGGCAGGCTCCGCGGCCGTGTGCGCCGCCCCGGCACCTGGCTTCTCTCCGTTCATGACCCCGAAGCGTACGCCCTGACCTCAACCGGACTTGATGTCCCGGCGGCCGGGCGGCCCGGTCGACCGGGCCCGGCTACTTCGGGCGGTTGGCGGTGACCAGCCATGCGGGGGTGCGCAGGCGCACCGCACCGTTCTCCTCATGGGCGTGGAGGATGCCGGTGAGTCTTTGGCGGGCCCGGTCCCGGGCCTCTGGTCCGACCTGGCTGGTCAGGTGGCGTCCGGGGCCGGAGGCCAACAGGAAGGCGGCCGCGTCGGCGGCGCTCCGACCCCACGTCCCGTGGGCCTCCACGCGCACGACGTCGATGTCCTCGAATCCAGCGGCGGACAATATCCCACCGGTGCGGCCCGGGTCCGCCAGGGCGAACATTCCCGGGCTTCCCGGTGCGCCGAACTCCCCGACCGGCAGGATGTCGCGCAGTGCCGCGATCGCCTGGAGCCACTCATTGCCCTCGGCCCCGGCCGCGCAGATGAATGCCATGCGTCCGCCGGGGCGCAGGGCGCGCCGGATGTTGGCGAAGGCGGCAACGGGGTCCGCGAAGAACATCACTCCGAAGCGGCTGATCGCGACGTCGAACGCGCCTGGCCCGAAGGCGTGGGCCTGGGCGTCTCCTCGTTCGAAGGCCGCGTTGGGGACGCCTTCGCGTCGCGCGGTCTCGCGGGCGCGCGCCAGCATCGGTGCCGACAGGTCCAGGCCCAGGGCCTGCCCGTTCGGGGCCCGGCGTGCGGCCAGGCGGGTGGTGCACCCGGTTCCGCAGCCGATGTCCAGGACACGGTCGCACTCCTGGATCTCGGCGGCGGCGAGCAGGGGTTCGTCGAAGCCCCCGTTCACGGCGTCCCAGCGATCCTGGTTCCGGGCCCAGTGGTCGCCTTCGTATCCGTTCCACGCCTGCGCCTGATCGATGTTGACGATGTGTTGCATGCGGGCCTCCTGCTGTGCGGGGTGCGTGCCGGACTTAGAATGGGCGTGCGCCCAAAGGGTAGGGGCACACTATGGGCACGCGCCCATAGTGGCAACGCCTTCCGCCCGGAGCGGGCCGCGATGCCGTATCACCCCTGACCAGGAGTAGCTCTATGTCCCCGCGCGGAGTAGCGATCCCCGACCTTCGCGAGCGGCTCTTCGACGCCGCCGAGCGGGTCCTGGCCCGCGAGGGCCCGGCCGCCCTGACCAGCAGGGCGATCACCGGTGAGGCGGGCTGCGCCAAGGGTCTGCTGCACGCACATTTCGACGGCCTGGACGAGTTCGTCGCCGAGCTGGTCCTGGACCGGTTCGCGCGCACCGCACGCCAGGCCGGTGGGCTCCCTGCGCAAGCGGGTCAGGCCACCGTGGCCGACAATCTCGTCACGGTCGCGCTCATGCTCCTGAACTCCCTGGACCCCACGGTCACCGGCCTGGCCATCACTCGCCCCGCCGCCTCCCTCCGGATTCGCGAGGCGCTGGAGGCCGGCGCACCGGGCTTCACCGCGATCCAGAACGCCATCACCGCCTATCTGGACGCCGAACGGCAGCTCGGGCGCCTCCCGGACGGCACCGACACTCCGTCGATCGCCCTCGCCCTCGTCGGGACCGTTCACCACCTCCTGATGACCGGCTGGGTGGACGCACCGGACCCCCGTGATCAGGCGGAGCGACTGGTCGCCCTGCTCGTCGGCGCCGCCCCCCGGTCACGGCACTAGAACACGTCCGGGCACCAAGCTCGCCGGGCCGTCCGGAGCATCCCCTCCGCCCGCGCCACCGCACCCGGCGCGAGTTCCGTGACGCGGCCCAGGGCGGCCAGTCGGGACGGGGACTCGTCGCCGAGGTAGAGCGTCCCCAACTCCCGTACGTCCAGGGCGAGATCGGCGGCGGCCGTGGTGGGGAAACAGGTGGCGCCGGACGGGGAGGCGTCGAGGCGGTAGCGGCCGGTGGTCAGGCCCGTGGCGTCGTGGACGTCCAGGGTCAGGGTGCCGGAGGCCGCGTAGGTACGGGCCTCCAGGGCGCGTACGACGTCCAGGACGCGTATCCACAGCCAGTCCGCCTGGGTCACGATGCGGGCCGCGCGCGGGTCCGGGAGGAGCAGTGGCAGCAGGTCGTCGGGGGCACGGTGACCGGTACGGACGGTGGTGATCCAGTCGATGGAGCAGACGAAGTGCCACAGGGCCCGTTCCGCGGCGGGCGTGACCGCAATGTGGTCGGCCACCGTGGCCCGGTTCAGCGGCTGCTTGGCGTCGCCCCAGCGGTCGTCGGCCCGGTAGACGATCAGACCGTCGGGCTCGCCCTCGGCATTGCGGTAGAGGGCGTAGAAGGGTTCGGTCCAGGCGCCGGGGGCGGGCAGGTTCTCCCCCGTCCTCAGTTTCCACCAGCGCGGGTTGCGGTCGACCGCCCCGTGCTGCCGGGCGCGCAGCCGCTCGTGCAGGGCCGGGCCGAGCTTGCGGACGTCCTCGCCGCTCACCAGGTCGATCCGGCCGCCGTCCTCGGCACCGGGCACCGGCAGGCGCGGGTCGAGGCCCGCTCTCGGCACGTCGATCTCCCACTCCGTGGTCCACGCCGCCGGGCCGAAGCCGTACCGTCCGTAGATCGGGTACTCGGCGGCGATCAGCGTCGCGACCACGTCGCCGCGTTCCTTCGCCGCCGCCAGGTCCGTGGCCATCATCCGGCTGAGCAGCCCGCGACGGCGGTGGGTGGGCGAGACCGTGACGTTGCTGATCGCGTCGGCCGGCACCGTGGCACCGCCGACGACCGTGAGCTCCTGCGCGAACGAGCGGAACGTGGCCACGCACCGCCCCTCGTCGAACACGCCCTGGGTACGGGCCAGGGCGGTGTGCGGGAGCCGGTCGGCCACCTCCTCGTCCGTCACCGTCGGGGGGCGCAGAAAGCCGGTGTTCAGGGCGCGCAGCCAGTCGGGGAACTCGGACTCGGTGATCATGCGGGCGTCGGGGCACATGGGCCCCACGCTAGGTACCGACTCCTGTTCTGTCGTCCGGTTTTCCGCCGCGGGCCCCTGCCCGGTGCCGGCCAGTGCCGCCCGGTGCCGGCCCGGTCAGAACGCCGCGCGTATCGCGCCGACCTCGCCGCCGCCACCCAGCAGAGGCGCGTGCCCGATCCGGGAGACGACCGGGGCGTCGATGCCGAGCAGCCGCAACGACCGGGCCAGCACGGGGCCGAGGGCACGCGTCGCACCGTCGTCGATCTTGAAGGCCAGCGCCCGTCCGTCCGCCAGCGCCACCGCCTGCACCGCCTCCGCGCCCATCTTGGAGAGCGTGCCCGGCACCTCCCGCATCAGCCAGGTGTCGGGGCGGCGCGTTCCGGCGACGTACTCGGGGTGGGCCCGCATCGCGTCCCCGACCCGGCGCTCCGCCGTGCCCGGCTCCGCCAGCACGAACGAGCGGAAGGCCCGCGCCAGGCCCACCAGGCTGACCGCCATCAGCGGCGCCCCGCACCCGTCCGTACCGACCGAGGCGACCGGCTCACCGGCCGCCTCCTCGACCACCTGCAGCACCAGCTGCTGGAGCGGGTGCGCCGGGTCGAGGTAGGACGCCCGGTCCCAGCCGTTCACCGCGCAGGCCGCGAGCATCGCCGCGTGCTTGCCGGAACAGTTCATCGCCACCCGGTCCCGGCCCCGGCCCGCGGCGAGGTACGACTCGGCCTCCACCGGGTCCAGCGGCAGGTCGGGCGGGGTCTGCAGATCGTCGGGCGTCAGTCCGTGCTCGGCCAGCATCGTGCGCACCAGGTCGAGGTGGAAGCCCTCGCCCGAGTGGCTCGCGGCGGCCAGGGCCAGTCGCTCCCCGGACAGGTCGAGGCCGGCCCGCAGCAGGGCGGCGGCCTGCATCGGCTTGTTGCAGGAGCGCGGGAAGACCGGTGCCGCCGGGTCGCCCAGCGTCTGTTCCACGCTGCCGTCGGCGGCCAGGACGACCAGGGAGCCCCGGTGCCCGCCTTCCACGAAGCCGGATCGTACGACCTCGGCCAGGACGGGGTGGGCCACGGAGTGGTCGGAGGATATGGCGGCGGGAGCAGCGAGAGTGACGCTGGAGGTCATGGTGCGGCCTTCCGGGGACAGAGGTGACCCGCCCCCGGAAGGATCGCTTCAGGCGAGCAGGTCGTCTACTTGGGCTTCCCCATCACGGTACCTGCGCGCAATCTCCGCACTGCAGTCGTCAGCAGTGCGTTGCAGCTGGTGACGGCGCCGGGAGACCTGCTGCTCGTAGCGGACCAGACGCCCCATCGCGGTGTGCAGCTCCTCGTCCGTACGGGCGTCGAGATCGGAGAGCGCGACCTCGGCGAGCGTCTCGGCCGCCAGACGGCGGTACTCGTCGCTGCGCGGCGTGGTGAGCGTGACGTGCCGAGCGGAGGAGCGGTGCTGGGACGGGGTGTCGGCGAGGATCTCCGAGAGCCGGTCCACCACCGGTGTCTCCGGATCCGCCCTTCGGGCCAGTTCGGCCCTCAGGATGTCGATGCGTCCCTGGACCAGCCGCCGCACATAGCTGAGGTCGGCCTCGTCGCGCTGCGCCTCACGGCGCAGGGTGCGCAGCTCCGGCAGCCGCAGGCCGTCGAGCTCCGACTGCGGCCCCATCGACGGGACTCCGTCCGGGCCGTGGCCGGTGCGCTGCAACGGTGGGCGCATGGTGCTGGTACCGGTGCGCGCGTTCGGCACGGCACCGGGGGACTGCCCGGTTCCGTAGGTACTCATACTGTTGTCCATCCCCTCGACCGGTGCGTCGGCACACCGCCTCCCGAGCATCGTGCCACTCCAGCGGGGTCTGTGTAGATGACCTGTACCCGTTCAGCCCAAGATAGGTTGGTCGGCATGCGTGCAGTGATACAGAGGGTGGACGGCGCGAGCGTCACGGTGTCCGACGGCACGGGGGCGTCGGACGCGCCGGAAGTGGTCGGCGAGATCGTCGGCGAAGGACTGTGTGTGCTGGTGGGGGTCACCCACGAGGACACGAAGGAGAAGGCGGCGCAGCTCGCCCGCAAGCTCTGGTCCCTCCGCATCCTGGAGGACGAGAAATCCTGCTCCGACGTGGACGCGCCGCTTCTGGTGATTTCGCAGTTCACTCTCTACGGGGACGCCCGCAAGGGGCGCAGGCCCACCTGGAACGCCGCGGCGCCCGGTGACGTCGCCGAACCGCTGGTCGACGAGGTGGTGGCGCAGTTGCGGGCGCTGGGGGCGCGGGTGGAGACGGGCCGGTTCGGAGCCCGGATGCGGGTCTCGCTCACCAACCAGGGCCCGTTCACCGTCATCGTCGAGGTCTGAGCCGGGACGGGGCGGCACCTCGGCCGGATCGACCCGATCGCGGTCCCGCCCCGGTACGCCGGTGCGGGACCGCGATCGGAACGAAGGTCCTACGGCTCCACGACCGTCTCCTGGGAGGCCGCCGTGTCCCCGGCGAGCAGTTCCGCGTCCACCGCGACGTTCCGCTTGACCAGGGCCAGGGCGATCGGCCCCAGCTCGTGGTGGCGGGCGGACGTGGTGATGAAGCCCAGCTGACGTCCCTCGGCGCCGTCCGCGGCGAGCCGGACCGGGGTGCCGGGGCCGGGCAGGACGACCTCGCTGCCGTCGAGGTGCAGGAAGACCAGGCGCCGGGGCGGCTTGCCCAGGTTCTGCACCCGGGCCACGGTCTCCTGACCGCGGTAGCAGCCCTTCTGGAGATGGACGGCGGTGCCGATCCAGCCCAGCTCGTGCGGGATGGTGCGGTGGTCGGTCTCGAAGCCGACGCGCGGCCGGTGCGCCTCGACGCGCAGCGCCTCGTACGCCAGGATGCCGGCCAGGGGGCCGTTCGCGGCGGCGTACTCCGCCAGGTCGGCGCGCGGCAGGAACAGGTCCCGGCCGTACGCCGTCTCCCGGACCGTCACTCCGTCCGGGACCTCCGCGATGGAACCGGCCGGGAGGTACACCACGGCAAAGTCCGCGGTGCGGTCGGCGACATCGACCCGGTAGAAGAACTTCATGGACTCCAGATAGGCGACGAGGTCGCCCTGGGTGCCCGGTTCGGCGTGCATCCACACGGTCTCGCCGTCGTCGACGAGATAGAGGGCGTGCTCGATGTGGCCGTGCGCGCTGAGGATCAGGGCCTCGGTGGCCTGACCCGGGGCGAGCTCGCTGACGTGTTGGGTGATCAGGAGATGCAGCCAGGCCAGCCGGTCGCTGCCGCTGACGGTGACGACGGCGCGGTGCGAGAGGTCGACGAGGCCTGAGCCGTCGGCGAGGGCGCGCTGCTCACGGAACAGGTCGCCGTAGTGCGCGGCGACGCCTTCGTCGCGGCCTTCGGCGGGGACGGCGCCGGGCAGGGACAGCAGGGGGCTCTTCATACGACCAGCGTAGACGCGCCAGGGGCCCTCGTCCGGACCAGGCCGGTTCAGCGGAGCGCGGTCCCTGCCGTGCGGAATGCCTACCGTGCGGAACCGGCCGCGTCGGCCGCCCGGTGCGCGGTCCCGGAGGCCGCCTTCTTCGTGCAGTCGGCACAGCGGCCGAAGATCGCGAAGTGCTTCATGTCCGTGTCGAAACCGAAGCTGTCCCGGACCTTCGCGGTGAACTCGGCGACCACATCGACATCGGCCTCGATGACGTTGGTGCAGTCCCGGCAGACCAGATGGATGTGGTGGTGGCGGTCGGCCAGATGGTAGGTCGGTGCCCCGTGCCCCAGATGGGCGTGGCTGACCAGGTCCAGCTCCTCCAGGAGCTCAAGCGTCCGGTAGACGGTGGAGATGTTCACGCCGGACGCGGTCTTGCGCACCTCGCAGAGGATGTCGTCGGGCGTCGCGTGCTCCAACGTGTCGACGGCTTCCAGGACAAGCTGCCGCTGCGGCGTCAGACGATAGCCGCGCTGTCGGAGATCGGTCTTCCAGTCGGTGCTCACCACAGGCCCCAGTGTAGGACCGGGTGAGCACCTGGCCACAGGTTTGCGTGGGGCCCGTGGAGCCCGTGGGTCACTTGAAGAAGGCGATGCCGTCGTCCGGCAGGTCGCCGAGGCTCTTCGCCATCGCCTCGACCTCTTCCGGGGTGACGACCTTCTTCAGGTGCGCCGACATGTAGGGGCGCAGCTCCACCTCGGGGGTGGCCTTCTCGCCGACCCACATCAGGTCGCTGTTCACATAGCCGTAGAGACGCTTGCCGCCGCTGTACGGGCCGGAGGAAGCGGTCCGGGCCACAGCGTCGGTGACCAGGTCGATCTGCGGCTTCTGGTCGGCCAGCTCGCCGTACCAGATCTCGATGACGCCCTGGTCACGGACCATGACGACCTCGACCTTGCGGTGCTTGTCGATGCGCCAGTAGCCGGACTCGGACTCCAGCGGCTTGACCTTCTTGCCCTCGGAGTCGAGCACCCAGGTGTGCGAGACGTACTCCAGGAAGTCCCGGCCGTCGTGACTGAAGGAGACCTCCTGGCCGAAGTTGCACTGTTCGGCGCCGGGGAAGTCGGAGACGCCCGCGCCCGCCCAGTTGCCGAGGAGAAAGGCCAGCGGGACGAGGTCCGGGTGAAGGTCGGACGGGATCTCGATCATGAACGGCTCAGGCGATCTGTGAGGTGGGGGACGGGAAGGGGTGACTGCGGGCGCCCGCGAGGGCGGAACAGGTCAGCGCTGGCCCTGGTACAGCTTCTTCACGGTCACGCCGGCGAAGGCGAGAACGCCGACGCAGACCAGGACCAGCAGGGCGGAGAAGAATGCCTCAAGCACGGGGAGCTCCTCGGAACGAGCGGTATGGCAGCAGTACAGGGCCGGGTCCCAGCCTAATGGGTGGGGACCCGGCCCGTCGGTCCGGGGTTTGCCGAGCAGCCGTGCGGCGGCCGGTCAGCCCAGCAGCTGGTTCTGCAGGATCAGCGTCTGGTGGAACGGAACGGCCGGTGTGCCCTCCTTGCCCCTGCGGGACTGGACGACGAGGGCGAGCGTGTCTCCGGCCACCAGGTAACCGTGGCGGACCTGCGCCTCGCCGTACGGCTTCGCCTCTCGGTACGCGAACGAGGAGATGCCGTCCACCTTGCCGGCACCCTCCCAGCCCTCGTCGAACTCCGTCTCGGGCGCCTCGACGAGCGGCGCCGCGGTCGTGCCGCCGTTGATCGAGGTGATGAAGTACCGGGTGAGGGCCGTCGAGTTGAACTGGACGAGATAGATCCGGGTCGACGTGCCGTCCGGCATGGTCCAGCCGCGGGCGGCGACATGCCGCGGAGCGGACTCCTCCAGCGTCTGCGTGATCTCGGAGCGCTCATCCTTCCCGTACTCGGAGAGGTACTGCTCCGTGCTCACCCAGCCGCCATCGAGCTTCTTGTCCTCGGTTGCTCCGGCCGGGGCGGGCAGCAGCAGAGCCCGCAGGTCGGCGTGGTGGACCTCGCTGGGATTGCTGTCGCTGTACGGGCGGGGCGAGCCGGCCGGGAGCGCGGGCAGGCTGAGCTCGGGGTAGTCCCAGCGGCCGTCGCGCTCGGTGGCCAGACCGGGCACGTCGGTGCGCTCCATGGAAGTGATCCCGAAGGCCGTACCGGCGCCCACACCTCCGAGGACGAGGGCGGCAGCGGTCCAGCGGGCGACGGCCCGCAGGACGCGCCGGGGCGGCCGGGGCTGCGAGGGAGGCAACAGCGGCATCGGTGGGACTGCCGGAGGCTCGGGCACCTCCGGTGCGGGGAGGGCCTCCACGCACGCGGTGGACGCGTCTGCCCGCGGTGCGGGGAGGGCCTCGGCGGGCTCGGCGGGTACGCCCGCCGTCTGCTCGGTCATACGTACTCCCCCGGAGACGCGATGTGGTCGAGCTGGTCCTTCAGGAGCTCGGCGACGGCCGACCGGGCGAACGGCTTGGTACCGGATGCCGAGACGCTGATGCTCAGCTCGCCGTCGTACGCCAGGCAATCCATCGACTCGATGGCGTCCCCGCTGTCCTCGCTGTCCTCGCTGTCCTCGCGCAGGACGAAGCACCGGGCGTTCCTGGTGTGCCCCTTGATCTTCGGTCCCTCGCGGAAGAGACCGATCGAGTCCCGGAAGCCCGTCCTGAAGGTGTAGAGGTTCTGGACGGCCTTCTTGTCCTTCATCCGCACCATCTCGGTGTTGATCAGCAGGTCGTTGCTGTCCGCGGTATAGGAACGGACGGCGATGCCCTCGATGCGGAGTTTGTCGATCCTCTTCTCGTAGGCCCGGCGCTCCTTGCCCGCGAGACCACGGGCGCTCTCCTTCATGGCGGCGGTCGCCTTCGCGCCGCTCTGCTCGCCGTCGTTGCCCAGCTCCCCCAGGTCGGGGCCGAGCCGGTAGCCGCTCGGCACCGGCAGCAGCAGCTTGCTGAGCTCGGTGGAGGCCCTTCCCCGGGCCACCTCACCGGCGGGGTCCTTGCCCGGCTTGTGCGCGGGCTTCTTCCAGAGCCTGGTCCCGGCACTGCGGTCGGCGGCGTCCACCGTGTTGCTGGTGTACACGGCCGCACCTGCGATCGCGGCGACCACCAGCACGGCGGGGAGCACCCTTCCGATCACCCGGCGTGCCCCACCGGAGGAGGCCGGGGGAAGCGGGATGGCGGCCCCGACGGCGTCGGTGTTCCCGTCCGGTGCGGTCGGCGGCATGGTCACGTCGTTCACAGGCGCTCCAGCTGTCGTTCGGCCAGCGTCCGGATGTCCTTCTTGCTGATCGGCGCGGTGTCGAAGATGTTGATGTCGACCATGATGTCGCCCTGGTACATGATGGCCCGGGCGCGGTACATGGGCAGGTAGCCCGGCTGCCGGTCGACCTCGTAAAGGTAGTAACGGCCGTTGTGGCTGCCCTTGATCGGGTCTCCGTCGTTGCCCGCACCGAACGCGGTCCCGGACATGTACCCACGCTGGCCGTCGCCGAAATCCTGAGCCGCGTTGAGGGGTCCTGGGCTGAACTGCACGAGATGGGTCTCGGCGGTGCGGTTCTGCCCGCGCGTCCAGTCGGAGCTCGCGACCCGGCGTATGTCCTGCTCCAGGAAGTACTCGTACATCGGGCCCTCGTCATCGAAGAAGCGGGCGTAGGCGTCGACGCTCAGCCAGCCGCCGCCCAGCGCCGACGTGTCGCTCTCGTTCCAGCCCGCGGGCGGGTCGGCGAGCAGCTTGCGCAGGTCGCCGTCCGTCTTCACCTGGCGGTCCTCGGAGGCAGGCAACGGAGTCGGGACCTTGTCCGCGGGCAGCGCCTTCGCCGGGTACGCCAGATCGGGCTGGGACAGGGCGGGCAGCGGAGTCGGAGCGCGCCCGGCCTGCACGTGGTAGCCCACGGCGGTGCCGCCCGCGATGCCGAGCACCGCGGCGGCGGCGATCAGCAGCGCCGTACGCCCGCGCGGGCGCCTCACGGCGGGCACGGCGCCCGGTACGGCCTGAAGTTCGGCCGACGCCGACTCGGGTACGGGCTGGGCCAGGGGCCCGGGTTCGGCCGGCGGCGGCTCCGTTGTCCCTTCGGCCGGCGGCGGCTCCGGTGTCCCTTCGGCCGGCGGCGGTTCCGGTGTCCCTCCCACTGGCACCGGCTCCGGTGCCGCTCCGGCCGGCGACGGTTCCGTTGTCCCTTCGGCCGGCGGTCTCTCCATGGCGCCGGCCGGTGTCTCCTTCCCGGCGAGCGGCTCGGCCTGCCCGTCAGGAATGGTGTCTTTCGGTTCCAATTGGGTCCCCCCACGAGACCAGAGGCGCTGATTCCGTTATCCGCGCACACACCTGACTGCCGCCGAAGACCTTTGGTTGCCTGCCCGACGATTACAGTTCGGCCTATGCCGAAGAAGCTCGTGATCAAGGTGACTGCCGGTGCCGACGCAGCCGAGCGCTGCTCGCAGGCGTTCACGGTGGCCGCGGTCGCCGTCGCCAGCGGTGTGGAGGTCTCGCTCTGGCTGACCGGGGAATCATCCTGGTTCGCTCTGCCGGGACGCGCCGCGGAGTTCGAACTGCCGCATGCCGCGCCGCTGCCGGACCTGATCGAGTCGATCCAGGCGGGCGGGCAGATCACCCTGTGCACCCAGTGCGCGGCCCGTCGCGACATCACCGAACAGGACGTCCTGGAGGGGGTGCGCATCGCGGGCGCCCAGGTCTTCGTCAGCGAAGCCATGGCCGACGGCGTACAGGCCCTCGTCTACTGACACGCCCGCGCCGGGCACCGCTCAGTGTCGCTTCTTGCCGTCGAGTTCGTCCCACCACTCGTCGGACTGAGGATCGCCCGACGGGTCGTCCCACCAGCGGTCCTCCGGACCCCTCCGGTTGGCGATCATGGCCGCGACGGGCGGAATGACCATGGCGACGACGCACATGGCTATCGCGGCGGGCATCGACCACAGCCGGACAAAGGCCCACGCCGATACGAAGAGGACGATGCAACCGCCCATCATCAGGAAATAGCCGCGCCGGCGTCGGGCGTACATAAATCAAGCGTAGGCCCGTTGCCGCTCACGGGTACGACCGAAGGGCCGTACCCCGTCGCAGGAGGCGTCCAACCCCTGGAGTACGACCCTTCGGCCGGTGAGACGACCGCGGGACTCCGGTCCGGTGACCGGATTCCAGCGTTCCTGTTCTTGTCGCGCGCTGGTGCCGCGACCGGTACTAGACGGCGATCGCGACCTCGGAGAGACCACCGGTCTGCGCCACGACCGTGCGGTCGGCGGTGCCGCCGGGGACGAGGGCGCGCACCGTCCACGTGCCCTCGGCCGCGTAGAAGCGGAACTGCCCGGTCGCCGAGGTCGGAACCTCCGCGGTGAACTCACCGGTCGAGTCCAGCAGGCGCACGTAACCGGTGACGGGCTCGCCGTCGCGGGTCACGCTGCCCTGGATGGTGGTCTCACCGGGCTTGATGGTCGAAGCGTCGGGGCCGCCGGCCTTTGCTCCACACATGTTCTCTGTCCTTCTGGTCGAGGGTCGTGCTGGTCCGGATCGTGCGGAGTTACTTGTTGGCGCCGAGCTCGATCGGCACGCCCACGAGGGAGCCGTACTCGGTCCACGAACCGTCGTAGTTCTTGACGTTCTCCTGGCCGAGCAGCTCGTGCAGCACGAACCAGGTGAGCGCGGAGCGCTCGCCGATGCGGCAGTACGCGATGGTGTCCTTCGACAGGTCGACCTGCTCGCCCTCGTACAGGGCCCGGAGCTCGTCGTCCGACTTGAAGGTGCCGTCGTCGTTGGCGTTCTTCGACCACGGGATGTTGCGGGCGCCCGGCACGTGGCCGGGGCGCTGGGACTGCTCCTGCGGGAGGTGCGCCGGGGCGAGCAGCTTGCCGCTGAACTCGTCGGGCGAACGCACGTCGACCAGGTTGAGGTTGCCGATCGCCTTCACGACGTCGTCGCGGTAGGCGCGGATCGACTCGTCCTGCGGCTTGGCCTGGTACTCGGTGGCCGGGCGGGACGGGATTTGGTCGCCGTCGACCAGGTCGCGGGAGTCGAGCTCCCACTTCTTGCGGCCGCCGTCGAGGAGCCGGACGTCCTGGTGGCCGTAGAGCTTGAAGTACCAGAACGCGTAGGACGCGAACCAGTTGTTGTTGCCGCCGTACAGCACCACGGTGGTGTCGTTGCCGATGCCCTTCTCGGACAGCAGCTTCTCGAAGCCGGCCTGGTCGATGAAGTCACGGCGGACCGGGTCCTGGAGGTCCTTGGTCCAGTCGATCCGGATCGCGTTCTTGATGTGGTTCTTCTCGTAGGCCGAGGTGTCCTCGTCGACCTCGACGAGCGCGACCTGCGGGTCGTCGATGTGGGCCTCGACCCAGTCGGCGTCTACCAGGACGTCACTGCGGCTCATTCTGTTCTCCTCCGGGGCAGTTTGCGGCGAGATGGTGCGTGATGCGGATGTACGGCGGCGCAAGGTGCGCGGCACACGTGCACAGGCGATCGGAAGGGGCCCGGACATCGGTCGAAGGGCCGGCGAGGAAAGCGGGAGGCCGAAGGCTCCGCTCAGACAGTGCGACAGAGCATGGCGGCGACACGGCACAGGTCGACTGCCCGCCGTTTCGTGAGATTCGCCCGTCCCCGCTGTGGGAGACCGCCCATGGAGCACTGCATGGGACCGATCGTAGGGAGGTACGGGCGGACATGTCACCGCCCTTTCGAATGGTGAGACGCGATCGTCCGCGATGCGAGACACTCCCGCGATTGCGTCATCCCTCGTACCCGTCCCCCACCACTGGAACACCCGTGCCATCTACGGACCGGACGCGTCCGTCTCACTATGTGGTGCACAGGGGTGCCGGGGCCCGGTCCGCTCGCGGCACTCGCGGCGGGAGGCTATCCGGCGAGCCGCACGTCCTTGCCCACGACCGATATCTCCACGCCCTCGGCGGTCGGCCGGATCTCCTTCAGCTCCAGCCCGCTCGGAAGGCCCCCGACCTCCCGCTCGAAGTCGGTCTTCTTGCGCACCAGGCCCTCCAGCCCCGGGATGCCCTCGCCCGGCACCTTGTCCGCACGCACCTTCAGGATGTGCCCGTCGACCAGGGTCACGGTGGAGCGGACACTGCGCGAGAGCGGGTTGCCGAGGACGTCGACCGTGCCGGTCACCTTCACCTTGCCGTCCCCGCCGTACGCGACGACGACGCCCTCGCCGGCGGCCTGCGTCAGGTCCTCGTACGAGATGAGGACGGTGCCAGTGGCCCGTGCGGCGGTGGCGCTGGAGTAGCCGTCGGCCAGCCTCACCTCGTGCAGCGCGGCGTTCATCCGGCTGATCCGGATCCTGCGGCCGTTGCTGTCGGTCTCGATGCCGGTGATCTCGACGTCGACCTCGTCCAGCTGCGAGCCGGCGACCTGCGTCAGGAACGGGAATCCCTTGATGGAGACGTCCGTCGAACCGATCGTGGCGCCGGTGACCTGGACCCGCCCCTCGACCTCCGACTCGGCGAACCACACCGCCACCCGGTCGACGGCGACGACCAGCAGTATTCGCAGTGCACGCATGCCCGCTCTTCCCCCACCCAGCGTTCGGCCGACGGCCCTCCGGTGCCCGTGCGCCCACGGTGGATGCACAGACACGCCCGAGGTGATCGACGAGCGGCCGCCCTCCTGCGGTTCCCGGGAGGGGGTGTGAGCGGGGCTACCCGAGCAGGCGCCCGATCAGATACACGGCAGGGGCCGCGGCGGTGAGCGGCAGCGCCACACCGGCTGTCATGTGGACGAACCGCGACGGGTAGTCGTAACTCGCCACCCGCAGCCCGATCAGCGCGCACCCGCCCGCCGCGAACCCGAGCAGCGCGGCCTGCGCCCCGAAGTCGGTGAGCGTCCCCGTCGCGGCACCGGCACCCGTGGCGACGAGCAGTGCCACCACGACCGAGGCCGGACCGGTCAGCGGCAGCGCGCGGACGAGCACCGCGACCGCGACGGCCACCCCGCCCACCGTCACCGCGTCCGGGACCGCCGCGAGGTGTCCGGCGGCCAGCACGGCGAGCGCGGCCGATGCGACGGTGGCCATCAGCCCCTGCATCCGCTCGTCGGCGCTCGCCCGGCTGCGCAGCTGGAGGACCACGGTGAGCAGCACCCAGATGCCCAGGGTGCCGAGGATGGCGGCCGGCCCGTTCTCACGGCCCGCGGCGAGCAGGGCGACGTCGGCGACGAACCCGCCGGCGAAGGCGAGCGCGATGCCCTGCCGGGCCGGCCACATGCCGTTGAGCCGGAACCAGCCCGCCGCGGTCACGGCCTGGAGCAGCACCAGGGGCACGACCAGGGCGTACGAACCGATCGCGGCACCGACGGCGAGCAGCAGTCCGAGCGCCGCGGTGATCCCGGCGGGCTGCATGCCCGGCGCGATGATCGGCGAGCGGCCCTCGGCGCGGGCGCGCTGGGCATCGGTGACGCGGCTGTTGCCGACGGTGGTGGGCGGGCCGTACCCGGTGTCGTCGAGCGCGGGCCCGGGGGCGGAGTGGTCCTCGCCGACGGGCGCGACCGGGGCCTCGGGAGGCAGCGGGTAGGAACCGGACGCCCCCGACGGCGGCTGCGGAGAGCCGGTTCGGGCGGCGTCCGGACCGGGCTGCCCGACCGGCCGGGCGGACTGGACGGCCGGCTGGTACTGGGTGTCCCAGGTCCGGCCCTCCCACGTCTGCGCGACAGCGGGGTCCTGCGGGCCGTGGCCGGCGCCGGCAGCGGGCTCCTGCGCGGGCCCGGCTGGCCACGCGGTCACCGGGGTCGCCCCGGGCGCCTGCTGCGGGTCGTACCTGCCGTGCGAGGCCTGGTACGGGTCCGGGTACGGGGCCTGCTGCCCGTACGCCTGCCCGCCGTAGGGCGACGGGTCGCCGTAAGGCTGCGGGTCGCCGTAAGGCTGCGCGCCGTGGGAGGGGTCGCCGTGGACCTGCTGCCCGTACGCCTGCTGTTGCGGCGCGTACGGCTGCTGCTGTTGCGGCGTGTACGGCTGCCCGCCGTAGGACTGTGCGCCGTAGGAGGGGTCGCCGTGGACCTGCTGCCCGTACGCCTGCTGCCCGCCGTAGGACGGGTCGCCGTACGTCTGCTGTCCGTACGCCTGCTGCCCGTACGCCTGCTGCCCGTACGGTTCCTGCCCGTGCCCCTGCGCGGGCTGCGGCTCCCGCCCGTCCGCCGGGTCGTGCCCGTACCCGTGGCCCGGGTCCTGTCCGTACGGATGCTGCTGATCGTTGCTGCTCATGTGCTGCGGTTCACCCTCCTGCGAACGGCGGGAGCACCTCGACCGTGCCGCCCTCGGCAAGGCGTACGGTCTCATGCCCGCGGGTCCCCACGGGATCACCGTCGATGAGGAACGAGCACCTTTGCAGCACTCGGGTGAGCTCACCGGGGTGCCGCTCGCGCACCGCGTCGAGCGCTTCGGCGAGGGTCGCGGCCGCGTACGGCTCCTCCGCGGTCCCGGCGGCGGCCTTGGCCGCGGCCCAGTAGCGGATCGTTCCCGCAGGCATGACGGCGCTCCTCTCGTCTCGCGTCAGCTGTCCATGATGAGTCACGGCGCCGTCGCCCAGTCGCCGATACGACCGAGCAGGCTCTCGTCCGCGGCGTTCTCGGCATGGCCCATGCCGTGTTCCAGCCACAGCTCGCCGCCGTCGCCCGCGGCGTCGGCCAGCATCCGGGGGTGGTCCAGCGGGAAGTACGGGTCCTGGTCCCCGTGCACGATCAGCAGCGGGGCGGGGGCTATCAGCCCGGCCGCCTCGACCGGCGAGAGCGGCACCGGGTTCCACTCCTTGCGGTCGATCCGGGTACCGAACCCGTACCGGCCGACCAGACGGCCCGTGGGCCGGGTGACCAGCCAGTGCAGACGGCGCATCGGGGCCGTGCCCCGGTAGTACCAGCGGGCGGGCGCACTCACCGCCACCACCGCGTCCGCGTGCGCCGGAGCGCCCGCCTCGTCCTGTCCCGCACGCCCCGCGGCCTCAGCGGCTGCCGTGCCGGACGCCGTCGGGGCCGTATACAGCGCCCCGTGCCGCAGCACCACGGAACCGCCCATCGAGAACCCCACGGTCACGACCCGCCGGTGCCCGAGCGCACGCGCCCATCGCACCGCGGCCGCCAGGTCCAGCACCTCGCGGTCGCCCACCGTCGACCGCCCGCCGGAGGCGCCGTGCCCCCGGAAGGAGAAGGTGATCACGGCCGCGTGCCGGGCGAACACCCCAGCCGCACGGCGCACCGCGGGCCGGTCCACCGATCCGGTGAAACCGTGCGCGATCACGATCGCGGCACGGTCGGAGGATGTTTCCGCGGCGGCCCCGACATCCGCCGTACACGGCTCGTACACCGCCTCGACGGGGATCCCGTCATCGGTCCGCAACGTGGTGCGCCGGGGGCCTGGCGTGATCAAAGGAACAGAGGAACTGCGAAATCGCCCCTCGGACACTGAACTCATGTGAGCTATTGTGCTGGGAAGAGGATCCGGGCAAAGCAGCCCCCGGGTCCTTTTGTGGTTTCCGAGCCTTGTTACGGCGACGTTTCCACAAGCTCAGCGGTCCCAGGGCGCGGGACCGCAGCGTAAATCCCGTATGACGAATGTCGCGCGGGAAGCAGGGCGAAAGCCAGCACGAAACGTACGAAGAAGTGCCGCATACTCCCCCGGGTCCCACGCCCGGGAGTGCCCCTCTCGCAGGGAACGAGGAGGACCGACGTAATGAGCGAGCGAACCGTGCACGACCCTCGACCGATGACCCGGGCAGGTGGGCCGCGATGAGTTCACTGCTGCTCCTGACGAATGCCCTTCAACCGTCGACGGAGGTGCTTCCGGCCCTCGGTCTCCTGCTGCACAGCGTGCGGGTGGCACCGGCCGAAGGCCCCGCCCTCGTCGACACCCCCGGTGCCGACATCATCCTGATCGACGGCCGCCGCGACCTGCCGCAGGTGCGGTCGCTGTGCCAGCTGCTGCGGTCCACCGGACCGGGCTGTCCGCTGATCCTCGTCGTGACGGAGGGCGGTCTCGCGGCCGTCACCGCCGACTGGGGCATCGACGACGTACTGCTGGACACGGCCGGACCCGCCGAGGTCGAGGCGCGGCTGCGGCTGGCCACGGGCCGGCAGCAGATCGGCGTCGACGACTCCCCGATGGAGATCCGCAACGGCGATCTGTCCGTCGACGAGGCCACGTACAGCGCGAAACTCAAGGGCCGGGTCCTGGACCTGACCTTCAAGGAATTCGAACTCCTCAAATATCTGGCGCAGCACCCCGGCCGGGTCTTCACCCGCGCCCAGCTGCTCCAGGAGGTCTGGGGCTATGACTACTTCGGCGGTACCCGGACGGTCGACGTCCATGTGCGGCGGCTGCGCGCCAAGCTCGGCCCCGAGCACGAGTCGCTGATCGGCACGGTCCGCAACGTCGGCTACCGCTTCGTCACACCGGAGAAGGTGGACCGGGCCGCCGAGGAGGCGAAGGCACAGGCCGGACAGGCGGCACAGGACGCCGAACAGGCGTCCGCCGCACCCGCCGCCCGCCCCGAGGAGCCGACGCCGGCCGGGGCCACGAAGGAAACCGCCCAGGCGCGGCCCGTCAACCGGTAGCGGTCGGCAGGCGGATCCGCCCGGATCCGCCTGCCGACCCTCCGGTCCATCCGCGTAGACTGCCGCGCGTGGCCAAGGTGACGCGGGACGATGTGGCACGACTGGCGGGTACGTCCACCGCCGTCGTCAGCTATGTCATCAACAATGGACCCCGGCCGGTCGCCCCGGCCACGCGCGAGCGGGTACTCGCCGCGATCAAGGAGCTGGGCTACCGGCCCGACCGGGTCGCCCAGGCCATGGCCTCGCGGCGGACCGACCTCATAGGCATGATCGTGCCGGACGCCCGGCAGCCGTTCTTCGCGGAGATGGCACACGCGGTCGAACAGGCCGCGGCCGAGCGCGGAAAGATGGTGCTCGTCGGCAACTCCGACTACCGCGACGAGCGCGAGGTCCACTATCTGCGGGCCTTCCTCGGGATGCGGGTCTCCGGACTGATCCTGGTCAGCCAGGGCCCGAGCGAACGGGCCGCGGCCGAGATCGACGCATGGGACGCCCGGGTCGTGCTGCTGCACGAGCGGCCCGAGGCGATCGATGACGTCGCGGTCGTCACGGACGACATCGGCGGCGCCCAGCTCGCCACCCGCCACCTGCTGGAGCACGGCAACGCGTACGTGGCGTGCCTCGGCGGCATGGAGTCGACCCCGGCGGTCGGCGACCCGGTCGCCGACCATGTCGAGGGCTGGCGGCGCGCGATGCACGAGTCGGGCCGCTCGACGGAGGGCCTCCTCTTCCAGGCTCCGTACAACCGTTACGACGCCTACCAGGTGGCACTGAAGCTGCTCGCGGGGCCGAACAGGCCGCCGGCGATCTTCTGCTCCACGGACGACCAGGCCATCGGGGTGCTGCGGGCCGCACGTGAACTGCGGATCGATGTTCCCGGGGAACTCGCCGTGGCGGGCTTCGACGACGTGAAGGAAGCCGGACTGACCGATCCGCCGCTGACGACGGTCTCCTCGGACCGCCCGGCGATGGCACGGGCGGCCGTGGACCTGGTGCTCGACGACTCGCTGCGGGTGGCGGGATCGCGTCGGGAGCGGCTGAAGCAGTTCCCGTCGGCGCTGGTGATCCGGCGCTCCTGCGGCTGCGGCTGACCGGGCGCGGCGGGTCGGCCCCACGCGGCCGGGTACCGCGCTCCCGTCCCACGCGGGCCCCCTCGCCTCGCACGCGCGTTCCCGTCGCGCGCACCCTTCCGCCGCCCCCTTATATGGGGCATACAAGGTTCTGCCGGGCTTCTCAGCACCGGCTCAGGCTTCTCTCATATTCGGCGGACAGGCTCTTGGGTATGACAGAGAGCCAGCGCCCGAGCGGCGAGTACCCGATGTACCCCTCGTACGGCAACGGTGACGCGTCCTACCCGCCACCGCCGTCCTACCAGCCCGAGCAGCCGATCATGACGGCCCCCGGAACCATGGTGTGGCCGGGCGGCGGCAGCCACGGCGGCGGAGACGGCGGCTACGGCGCCGCCCTCCCCCAGCCGGCCCCCGAACCCGCCGCACCCCGGCGCCGGGTCAAGCGCCCGGTGGCCCTCCTCGCGGCCGTGGCGATCGCGGCAGCGGTCGTCGGCGGCGGCACCGCCACCGCCATCGCCGAACTCACCGGCAACGGCTCGAACAGCACGAGCAGCATCATCCCCGGCACCACCGTCTCGCAGAGCAGCAAGGGCACCGTCTCCGGTGTCGCCAAGGCCGTCTCGCCGATGATCGTCGAGATCAGCGCGACCTCGACCTCGGGCGAGTCCACCGGGTCCGGCGTGATCATCACATCCGACGGCGAGGTCGTCACCAACAACCACGTCATCTCCGGCGCCTCGTCGATCAAGGTGACGCTCAGCACCGGTAAGTCGTACACCGCCGACGTCGTCGGCACCGACGCCGACAAGGACCTCGCGCTCATCAAGCTCCAGGGCGCGAGCGGGCTGAAGACGGCCACGCTGGGTGACTCCTCCGCGGTCGCGGTCGGCGACCAGGTCGTCGCGATCGGCTCCCCCGAGGGCCTCACCGGCACCGTCACCAGCGGCATCGTCTCCGCCCTCAACCGCGATGTCACCGTCGCCAAGGACGACGACACCGACCAGAGCCAGAGCCAGGACCAGTACGGACAGGGCAACAGCCAGCAGTGGCCGTTCGAGTTCGGCGGTCAGCAGTTCAACGGCGACACCGGCAGCTCCACCACCACGTACAAGGCCATCCAGACCGACGCCTCCCTCAACCCCGGTAACTCCGGCGGCGCGCTGATCAACATGAACGGCGAGATCATCGGCATCAACTCCGCCATGTACTCGGCGAGTTCATCCAGCAGCTCAAGCAGCGCGGGCAGCGTGGGCCTCGGCTTCGCGATCCCGGTGAACACGCTCAAGGCCGACCTCGACACCCTGCGGGCCGGCAACGGCTCCTGAGGAGACAGCCATGCACCACCCCGCACACACCCCCACCGGTCCGGCCGACCTGGCCCTCCCGCTCGCCCTCCTCGCGCAAGGGTCGGCCGGACCGGACGCCGGGACCTCCCGCACCCCCGAGGTCCGCACCTCCACGAGCCGCAGACGCCGAGCCGCGCGACGCCGGGCCGCGGCCGTGCGAGGCTGAAAGCAGCCCCCGGACGCCCGGAACGAGAAGAGGAACCAAGCGATGAGTGCCGCCGAAGACGATCCGCAACGCATCCTGATCGTCGACGACGAGCCCGCCGTGCGCGAGGCCCTGCAACGCAGTCTCGCGTTCGAGGGGTACGGCACCGAGGTCGCCGTCGACGGCCTCGACGCCCTCGCCAGGGCGGAGACGTACGCCCCCGACCTCATCGTCCTCGACATCCAGATGCCGCGGATGGACGGGCTGACGGCGGCCCGTCGGCTCCGCTCCGCGGGCACCACCACCCCCATCCTGATGCTCACCGCCCGCGACACCGTCGGCGACCGGGTCACCGGTCTCGACGCGGGCGCCGACGACTACCTCGTCAAGCCCTTCGAACTGGACGAGCTCTTCGCCCGTATACGGGCCCTGCTGCGCCGCAGCTCCTACGCCGCCCCGGCGGGCGGCAGCACCGTCGACGACCAGGTGCTGTCCTTCGCCGACCTGCGGATGAACCTGGCCACCCGCGAGGTCACCCGGGGGACCCGCCGGGTCGAGCTGACCCGTACCGAGTTCACCCTGATGGAGATGTTCCTGGCCCACCCCCGGCAGGTGCTGACCCGCGAGCAGATCCTCAAGGCGGTATGGGGCTTCGACTTCGAACCGAGCTCCAACTCCCTGGACGTGTACGTGATGTACCTGCGCCGCAAGACGGAAGCGGGCGGCGAACCGCGACTCGTGCACACGGTGCGGGGCGTCGGCTACGCACTCCGCTCCGGCGGCGGTGACGGATGACCAGGCCCCTGAAACAGCTGCGCGCCCTGCCGCTGCGCTCCCGCCTCGCCCTGCTGGTGGCGGCGGCGGTGGCGGTCGCGGTGGCGGCGGTCGCGGCCGCCTGCTGGGTCGTGACGAAGACACAGCTGGACCGGCAGTTGGACAACTCGCTGCGCAGCTCCCAGGTCGATGAGAGGTACCTGTCGGGGCTGTACAACTACTGCCGCGGCACCAGCTCGGTGCTGCCCCCGTCGTTCACCGGGTACACCGTTCAGCTCGTCGACTCCCGTGGCACCGTGTGCATCGAGCCGAACGCGTCGGTGCTCTCCGTGAGCTCCGCCGACATCGCGGTGGCCGACGGGCGAAAGCCCTACGCCCTGCACTCGACGAAGGCCGAGGACGGGACGCGGATGCGCGTCTACACGTACTCGCTGAGGCGGGCCACGCCCCCGAGCGGTGGGACGTCGGGCCAGATCGCCGTCTCCATCGCCCGTCCGCTGAGCGAGGTCGACAAGCCTCTCTCCACCCTCGCCTGGGTGTTGCTGGTCGTCTCCGGTATCGGCGTCATCGGCGCCGGAGCGGCCGGCCTGTGGATCGCCCGTTCCGGCCTGCGCCCCGTCGACGAACTCACCGAGGCCGTCGAACACGTCGCCCGCACCGAGGACCTCACCATCCGCATCCCGGTGGAGGGCGAGGACGAGATCGCGCGGCTGTCCCGCTCCTTCAACACCATGACCGCCTCCCTCGCCAGCTCCCGCGACCGCCAGGCCCAGCTCATCGCCGACGCGGGTCACGAACTGCGCACCCCGCTGACGTCCCTCCGTACCAATATCGAGCTCCTCGCCCGCAGCGACGCCACCGGCCGGGCCATCCCGCCGGACGACCGCCGGGCCCTGATGACCTCGGTCAAGGCACAGATGACCGAACTGGCCTCGCTCATCGGCGACCTCCAGGAACTGTCCCGCCCCGACGCGGCGAGCCCCGGCCCCCTTCAGGTCGTCGGCCTGCACGACATCGCGGACGCGGCCCTGGAACGGGCCCGCCTGCGCGGCCCCGAACTGACGATCAGGGCCGACCTCACCCCCTGGTACGTACGGGCCGAACCGGCGGCACTGGAGCGGGCCGTGGTCAACATCCTGGACAACGCGGTCAAGTTCAGCCCGCCCGGCGGCTCGATCGAGGTCGAGCTGCGGAACGGCGAACTGACCGTACGGGACCACGGCCCCGGCATCCCCGCGGAGGACCTCCCCCACGTCTTCGAACGTTTCTGGCGCTCCCCGTCCGCCCGCCAGCTCCCCGGCTCCGGCCTCGGCCTGTCGATCGTCGCCCGCACCATCCAGCAGGCGGGCGGCGAGGTCGACCTGCGCCCGGCGGAGGGCGACGGCACGATCGCGTCGATCCGCCTGCCGGGAGCACCGCAGCTGCCCCCGGAACACTGAGGCGGGGGCGGGCTGCGCCGCGCTCCGGGCCCGACCCGGCAGGGATCAGAGCCGACGACGGAACTCGGCAGCGGACTGCGGCGCAACCCGGTGCCCGAGCATCGCGCAATTCGAAAGAAACGCAAGCAGCAGGTGTGGACAAGGGAACTGCTCCCCGCCGCAGTGCGCGTCAGCAGCGAGCAACAGCCAGACTGACGACGTAGCGCTCCTCCACCGTCCCGTGGGGAAAGAGGCAGGTCAGCAGGTCTCGCTCCGCATCCAGGAACGTCTTGGTGCCCTTCTCCCCGAGCATCAGGAAGTCGGAGTAGCTGGCGAGGTTCGCGAGATGTGTATCGAGTGGGACGGTCCGGGTCCACCGCACCTGGCGGGTCGCGAAGTCGAGTTCGGTTGGCAGTCCGCGGAATCGGGCCATCGGATCGGGTTCGCTGTCGTCGGCGCCGAAGAGACGCCGAAGGCGAGCGTCCTGGTCGGCTATCCAGGAGACCGTGCTGTCCGAGTCGTTCCACCAGAGGGCGAGCGCACCCCCGGGGCGAAGCACACGGAGTGCTTCCGGGACGGATCTGCGCTGGTCCGTCCAGTGCCAGGCCTGGGCATAGGTGAGGATGTCGATCGCCCCGGAGGCCAGTGGCAGGTTGTTGCCATCCCCGAGCACAAGAGGGACCTCGGGCAGCCCGAGGCGGAACTGGGAGGCCATTCCTTGGCCGGGTTCCACCGCGATGACGCGTGCACCACGGGCATGGAGGAGGGCGGTCGCCAGTCCGGTACCGGCACCGATGTCAGCGACCCGAGCGCCCCTGAGGGGGCGGTCGGCAAGTTCTTCGACGGCATCGATCAGATCGGGCGGGTAAGAAGGGCGGTGTGCGGCATAGTTGACGGCGGCCTGGTCGAAGGAACGGGCCTGTGAGGTGGTCGTCATGGTGCCATCCTCGGCAACCGAAGCCGCCTGACGCAGTGCTTTACCGCGATCGCGGAAGCGGCGATGAGTTCCCCCGACCCGGGAAGTCTCACCATCGTTGTCCGACAACATCGGAGGAACACATGGCTCAGCTCTTGAGAGTTCAGAACTTCTCTGTCTCAAGTGACGGTATCGGGGCCGGTGAGGACCAGACCCTGGAGAATCCGTTCGGCCACGTCCAACCCGAGAGGCTGTTCTCCTGGGCTGGTGCCACAGCGAGCTGGCCCATGCGCACCGATCCCGGGGGCAGCCGGGGCCTCGACGACTACCTCACCCGGGACTTCGCACGCAACATCGGTGCCGAGATCATGGGGCGCAACAAGTTCGGTCCCCAGCGCGGTCCTTGGCAGGATCACGAGTGGCGCGGGTGGTGGGGTGACGAGCCTCCGTTCCACACCCCGGTGTTCGTCCTGACCCACCACAAGCGTCCGTCGATCAGGCTCTCCGACACCACGTTCCACTTCGTCGACGGCGACCCGGCCACGGTCCTCAAGCAGGCCCGGGAGGCGGCGCAGGGCAAGGACGTCCGGCTCGGCGGCGGGGTCACCACCGTCCGGGAGTTCCTCGATGCCGACCTCGTCGACACCCTGCATGTGGCGGTCTCGCCGGTGAAGCTCGGGACCGGGCTGCGCCTGTGGGAGTCACCCGAGGAGCTGCTCGACCGGTTCCACCTGGAGGTCGTGCCCAGCCCGAGCGGCGTGACGCACCACTTGTTCTGGCGGAAGTGACCGGTCCTCCGCACGCGGCGAGGAGATGCCGGAGCATGCTCCGGCCCACCGCCCCGTTTCAGCACATGCAGCAGAGCACGGCGCCCGCCGGGCACCGCCTCAGACGCCCGGCGGGCGGTACGTGAGCAGGTCGCCCGGCTGGCAGTCGAGGACCTCGCAGATACGGGTCAGCGTGGTGAAGCGGATCGCGCGAGCCCGGCCGTTCTTCAGGATGGACAGGTTCACATTGGTCACGCCGACCCGGGAGGCGAGCTCCGCGAGGCTCATGCCGCGCTCGTCGAGCATGCGGTCGAGGTGGACTTCGATCGCATGGTTTTCCTGGTCGTCCGAGCCCATCAGACCGTCCCTTCCAGATCCTCCCGCATGGTCACCCCGGCATGCATGATGCGGGCGAACGTAAGGATGCCCAGGGCCGTGAAGACAAGTGTGTAGGGCGCCTGCATGGCTCCCAGCCAGCTTTCCGCGTCGAAGGTGTAGTCCTGGGCCAGAGTCGCCAGCATCGCCGCGTCCGCGCCGGCTTCCACCGCCCGCGCGACCAGGGAGCCGAGCAGCAGCCACCAGCCCGCCGCCCGCAGGTACGTGACGGTCTGTGCGGTGAAGACGCCGTCGCGGGACGCACTCTGTATCAAGCGGTTGAGCAGGAACAGGATGCCCAGGAGCAGCAGCCACGACGGGAAGTCGCCGAGGAGGTCGTACAGCCGCTGGACACCATCGGGGTGATCGGAGCAGTAGGTCGGGCGGACCATGACCCCGGCCCCCGCACGGGGCTGCGTCATGGTGGTGAGCTCGTCCGCGCTGAAGTCCGAGCGGGATTCGGCGCACACGACCGCGCTGCTCCAGAACGGGCGCAGCCGGGAGCCGACCAAGGGTCCCACGGCGCCGATGATGAGGCCCGCGAGCATCAGCCGGTACACGCCCCGGACCACCGTGGCGACCGGCTCCAGCAGCCTGGCCTCGGAGCGGTCACCGCTCGACGGCTGTGCGTCCGGCGACGTAGTTCTCGTGATTCCCCACATCAGCAACTGCCCCCTGTATCGAATATCGATGGTATCGATTAACGATAAGAACGGGTGGGCGGCGAGTCAACCCTTCCGGGACGCCCGTCCACCAGCCCGCACGGGGCCCCACGCCCCTCCCTTGCTCAGGCGGGGGACGTCACGCCGCAACGCCGCGCGCGGAAGCTCCTTCCACCACTGCGGCATGAGCCTTTACGGTGCGTCCTGGCCCCGTTCCCGCCTTCCTGCGACCCCTGAGTGGAGAAGCGAGTCGATATGCCCGCCGAACAACAGTCATCCACGGTGCGTCAGATACTCCGGAGCCTCGCTGTGTTCGCGGGAGAGCTGCCCGAGTTCCATCCGCAGGCGGCTCCCGGAACGCCCCAGGAGCTGTTCACCGCCTGGCTGACGGAGGCCATCGCGGCGGGTGTGCGCGAACCGCACGCCATGACGCTGTCGACCGCGGGAGTGGACGGCACGCCCTCGGCCCGGGTGCTCCTGTTGAAGGACGTGGGCGTGGGCGGCTGGAGCTTCGCGGCCCATGCGGCCAGCCCCAAGGGCCGGGAGCTGGCGGGTACGCCCGCGGCGGCGCTCACGTTCTACTGGCCGCAGCAGGCCCGCCAGGTGCGGTTGCGCGGCCCGGTCGCGCCCGAGAGCCCCGAGCTCAGCGCCCAGGACTTCCTCGCTCGCCCCCTGGGCTCCCGCGCGGAGGCACTCGTGGGCATGCAGAGCCGCCCGCTCGACGACCCGAAGAACATCCTCGCCGCCACCGAGGAGTCACTCGCCCGCCTGGAGCGCGAGCCGGACCTCGTGGCCGCGGAGTGGACCCTGTACACGGTGAGCCCGCAGAGCGTGGAGTTCTGGCAGGGCGACAAGCAGCGCAAGCACACCCGGCTCGCCTACCTCCGCTCCGACGACGGTTGGGACAAGCAGCTGCTGTGGCCGTGATCCGGGGTTCACGCGTTTCGACAGCAGTCGGCCTCCGCGGCTGAGCCGGCCGTGGCACCCTCGGCACGGCCGCGGAGTCGCGCCGCGGGGTCGAATTCCGCGACCGTGGATTCGGCCCCGTTCTCCTGTGCAAGCTGCGGCAGCTCGCCCGTGACGGACGAAGGCTTGAACAACTCCCGTCGCACGCCCGGGAGATGGAGGACTGTCGACCTTCCACAGCCGAATCGGATAGCGCAATGCCGCAGGGTGCAGGTACCCCCACCCCCACGTGGTGGCTCGCCGGATGGGCAGCGACATCCGGATGCGGCGATCGTGTGGCTCGGAAGACCACCTGAGCCGAAGGGGGAAAAAGTGAGTCGTCCTATGGAGCGGGCTCTCACGCGCCGCATGGTACTGGCCGGTGCAGCGGCGGCCGGTGCGGGAACGGTGTGGGCAGGCGCGGGGCAGGCCGTCGCCGGTGGGGGGAGAGAACCGGTGGAGCAGGCGGCGGTGGCCGCCGAAGTGGCCCGCGGCGAGCGGGCGTTGATCGAACTGCGGCGGGATCTCCACCGGCACCCCGAGGCCCCCGGGCGGGAACGGCGCACGGCCGCTGTGATGGCCCGGGAGCTTCGGGCGGCGGGGCTGACCGTGACCACCGGGTTGGGCGGCCACGGGGTCGTCGGTGTCCTGCGGGGCTCGCGGCCCGGCAGGACCGTTGCCTACCGGGCGGACATGGACGCGGTTCCGCCCACGGACATCGTCGGAACAGGCCCCGCGCCGGCCCACGTCTGCGGCCACGACATCCACACCACGGTGGGAATCGGCGTCGCCCAGGTCCTGGCGCGGCTGCGGCGGCGCTTGAGCGGAACGGCGGTCTTCGTTTTCCAGCCTGCCGAAGAGACCCTCTCCGGCGCCCGCGCGCTGATCGACACGGGCGTGCTGGAGCGTCTGGGCGTCGAGGAGATCCATGCGCTGCACTGCGGGCCGTTCCGGGTGGGCCAGTTCGCTGTGACCGCGGGTTATGGAATGCCGGGCCAGGACAAGGCGGAGGTGACCCTCTCCGGTCCGGACGCGGTCGATGCCGCCCGGCGTCTGGCCGTCGATATCGGCGCGCTCGCCACGGTGGCCGTACCGCAGACCCCGGCGGACTTGGAGCGCCTCGTCGAGGATGCCCAGACGCCCGACGGGCCGCTGGCCCGGTTCGTGGCCGTTCGGGCCGTAGCGCAGGAGGCCGAGGTGAAGGTGTCCTATCGCTGCTGGCCGCAGGAGCGGTATGTGGAGGTGCGCGAGGAGATCCGGCGAGCGGCCATGCCGTACGCAGGGGCCTCGGTGCGTTTTCCCACCGAGCCTTTCCCGGCCCTGGTCTGCCCGGAGCGTGACTCCCACATGCTCGCCCACCACCTGCGGCGCACTCTCGGCCGGAGCGCGGCCATCGAGCTCCATGCCGCCTTCCCGCCCTTCAGCGGCGAAGACTTCGCCCTCTACGTGGACCGTATGCCCGGTACCTTCACGTTCCTCGGCGTCCGGGCTCCTGGAGCACCCATCACAGCAAGCTACCCGCACTATCCCGACTTCTCCCCGGACGAGCGGGCCATCGGAATCGGCGTGCGGGCGATGGCGGGCTGGATCGCGGAGCGCACCCACGGAGGGCGGCGCCTGCCAGGCGAATCCGGGGGCCGGGGCGACTGACTTCCGTTCTCGGATTATGACTCCACGTCTGTGGTGCGTGGACGCTGTCCGTCTGGAGCTCGAGCGCGCACTGCACAGGCCGAATCGGGCGGCACCCGCGCGCAGGCGCGCCCCGAGAAGAGGCGGGCCGGGCCTGCGGGCGGGTGGTGCCAGTGTCAGGCGCGGCTGTTGTAGTAGAGGACGTCCCAGTGGCTGCCCTCGCGTGCGTACACGTTGCCGGCAGGCGACGTGTAGAGCTTCGTGCCGTCCTTGCGGGCGCCGGCCCGCTTGAAGTGCTTGGGGATGTACGCGTCCAGGCAGCCATCCCGCCTGGACATATCCACCTTGTAGCCATTGCGGTGGGAGTACGTACCCGCGGCGTGGCCGACCTCGGTTCCGGCGGTGAGGAGCACCCGGCACTTGCTGAGGTTCTTGAAGGCGATCACGCCGGCCACCGTCGCCTTGTTGATGTGGGTGAAGGAGGTGCACCCCCTGGTGTCCCAGTTGGCGCAGTTCTTGCTCGACGCCCAGGAGACGCCGGCCTTCCGGAACTGCGCCGCCGCGTCGTTGTGCCGGGCATACTTCGCGGGTGCCGCGTCCGCCACGTTGATGGACAGCAGGACCGAGCTCATCACTGCGACCACCAGGACGGATCGGACTTTGTTCATCGAGGCTCCTCCACGGGTGAGCTGCGCACGTGGCGCAGCCAAGATCTACTTCGCGTGATCTTGATTGTGGCGATGCGCACAAAAGGTGAGAATCCCTCGTGAGGGTGACCAGCGCACGCTGTGACGTTTCCGCGGCTGACGCGGTGAGCCGCCCAGAGCGGCCTCGCCGGGCGACCACGCAAAGAAGCGGGGCGGTGGGCCCGTCGGCCCACCGCCCCGCTCACCCGCGTACGGGCGTTCGTACTGGAGTTACTGGAGTTACAGGAGTTGCTGGCGTTACTGGATGACCGTGATCCGGTCCGTCGCCGGCGGGGCCAGCGGCGCGTCGGCCGTCGAGTGGGCCGCCAGGTAGGCGTTGAACAGGTCCAGGTCGGAGGCGCCGACGAGCTTGTCGGTGCCCTGGCCGAGGGCCGCGAAGCCGTCGCCGCCGCCCGCGAGGAACTCGTTCATCGCGACCCGGTAGGACTTCGCCGGGTCGATCGCCTCACCGTTCAGCCGGATGGTGTCGGTGACCACGCGGGCCGCGCCGGTCTTCGTCATGTCCAGGGTGTAGGTGAGGCCCTCGGACACCTGAAGGATCTTCGGGCTGGCCTCGTTGGAGCCACTGACCTGCTGCTGAAGGGCCTCGACCAGCTGGGCACCGGTCAGGGTGACGACGTTCATCATGTTGGTGAAGGGCTGCACGGTGAACGCCTCCCCGTACGTCACCACCCCGTCGCCCTCGCTGCCGGTCGCCTTGTAGACCAGGTCCGCGCGGATACCGCCCGGGTTCATGAAGGCGACGACCGCCCCGCCCTTGTCCGCCGGGGCCAGGCCCTCCAGCTGGGCGTCCGCGATCAGGTTGCCGAGCGGCTTCTCGGGGGCGGTGGAGCCGCGCCCGTTGATGTCGGCGCTGATGTAGCCCTGCGGCCTGTTCGCGATGGGGGCCGCGAGGGTGTTCCAGCGGGCGATCAGGTCCGTCAGGTCGGAGGCCTTGGGCTGGTCCCGGGTGACGATGTGGTTCGCCGACCTCGGGTTCGAGGCACCGGCCGACTTCACCGAGGTACGGACGATGTCCTTGGTGCGGCGGTCGTAGGTGAGGGTCGTGTCGGTGTAGAGCTTGCCGAACGAGGACGCCGAGGTGACCATGCGCGGGTTGCCCGCCGGGTCCGGGATGGTGCACACGTAGGCCTGGTGGGTGTGGCCCGTGACCAGTGCGTCCACCTTGGGCGTGATGCCCTTGGCGATGTCGACGATCGGTCCGGAGATGCCGTCACCGGCGCCGGAGCTGTCGCAGTCGTAGTTGTACGAGGTGGAGGCCGGGGCCCCGCCCTCGTGGATCAGCGCGACGATGGACTTGACGCCCTGCCGGTCCAGTTCCTTGGCGTACTTGTTGATCGTCTCGATCTCGTCGTGGAACTTCAGGCCCTTGACGCCGGCGGCCGTCACGATGTTCGGCGTGCCCTCCAGGGTCACCCCGATGAAGCCGATCTTGACGCCGTTCTTCTTCCACACCGTGTACGGCTTGAGGACCGGCTTGCCGGTCTTCTCGTCCGTCACATTCGCGGCGAGGTACGGGAAGTCGGCGCCCTGGAACTCCTTGCCCTCCTCGTAGCACCCCTCGACCGGGTGGCAGCCGCCGTTCTGGAGGCGGGCCAGCTCGGTGGCGCCCTCGTCGAACTCGTGGTTGCCGACGCTCGTGACATCGAGGTCCAGCTTGTTCAGCGCCTCGATGGTCGGCTCGTCATGGAAGAGACCGGACAGCAGCGGGCTCGCGCCCACCATGTCGCCGCCGGCCGCGGTGATCGAGTACGGGTGCCCCTGGCGCGCCGTGCGCAGCGAGGACGCGAGGTACTCGACACCACCGGCCGGAATCGTCTTGGTCGTTCCGTCGGCCTGCGTCTCGGTGACCGAGCCCGCCGAACCGGACGGCGGCTCCAGGTTGCCGTGCAGGTCGTTGAAGGACAGCAGTTGCACGTCGACCGTACGGGCCGGCTCGTGGCGCCCCTGGCCACGGTCCTGGGCGTCGGCCGGCATCGCGGCGACGAGCGCGCCGACGGTGGCGAGCCCGGCCGCGGCGGCGAGCATGCGCCGGGACGCGCGGTTCTTCTGCGGTGTCGCTGACATCGGTCCCCTTGTGAGTTCAGCGGGAGGTGTGAAAGCAGTGGTGAGTCTGGAGGACTTCGTGCGAAGCCTAGGGTCAACGCGCGTAGCGCGACAGACATACAGGGTTACGAACTGGTTGCCATAGGGGCGGTTTCGAGCCAACTCCCCCGCCCGGCCCGTCGGGAGTGCCCGGTCGGCGTGCGGGCTCACCGGCCGCGGTCCGGCGCGCGGACGGTGCGCCGCTCCGCCTCGGGCAGGGTATCCGGAGCCCCGGCGGACGGCCCGGACGCCCCCGGCACTCCCGTGCCGCGCCAGGACGTCCCGCCGCCACTCCGCCCCCCGTACGCTCGTAGACATGACGACTGACGTACCTCTCCCCGCCCCGGGGCGTGAGCTCCAGACGCTCGACGTGCTCTCCCCCGAACAGGCGGCGGCCGTATCCGATCTGCTCGCCGAGGCGGCCCGGTCCGACGGCAGGCAGGCCGTGTCCGAGCAGGGCCGGCTCCAGCTGCGGGGCGGCCGGCGTGAGGGGGTGCGGCATCTGCTGCTCACCAGTGGCGGCACCCTGGTCGGGTACGCCCAGCTGGAGGACACCGACCCGATCGAGGCACCGGCCGCCGAGCTGGTCGTGCATCCGGCGTACCGCGGACAGGGGCACGGGCGGGCGCTGGGTGCGGCGCTGCTCGCCGCCACGGGCAAGCGGCTGCGGGTGTGGGCGCACGGCGGGAAGTCCGCGGCCCGGCATCTCTCCCAGGTCCTCGGCCTCTCCCTCTTCCGCGAACTGCGGCAGCTGCGGCGCCCGTTGAGCCGGTCGGACATCGCGGAACCGGTGCTGCCGCCCGGCGTCACCGTGCGTACCTTCGTGCCCGGCGAGGACGACGCCGCCTGGCTCGCGGTGAACCGCGCCGCCTTTGCCCACCACCCCGAACAGGGCTCGCTGACCCAGCGCGACCTGGACGACCGCAAGGCGGAGGCGTGGTTCGACCCGAAGGGGTTCTTCCTGGCCGAGCGGGACGGCGAACTGGTCGGCTTCCACTGGACGAAGGTGCACGCCGAGGAGCAGCTCGGCGAGGTGTACGTCCTCGGCATCCGGCCGGACGCGCAGGGCGGCGGCCTCGGCAAGGCGCTCACCGCGATCGGGCTGCGCCACCTGGCCGCCGAGGGGCTGCCGACCGCGATGCTCTACGTCGACGCGGACAACAAGGCAGCGCTGACCGTGTACGAGCGGCTGGGTTTCGTGACGCACGAGGTGGACCTGATGTACCGCACGGAGTCCTGAGCAGGCACGCGGCTCATCCGGGGCGGTGTCCTGAGCAGGCGCGCAGCTCGACCGGGGCGGTGTCCCTTGACACCGCCCCTCTCTTCGCCCACCCTTTCACTACTTCCTTAGTGAAAGGAGTGAACATGGCAGAGCCCGCAGCGGTCGAGTACCGCATCGACCGGCGCAGCGGCGTCGCCACGTACCTCCAGATCGTCCACCAGACCAAACAGGCCCTGCGCCTGGGTCTGCTGGAGCCCGGCGACCGGCTGCCGACCGCGCGCGAGGTCGTGGAGGCCACCGCCATCAACCCGAACACCGTGCTCAAGGCCTACCGGGAACTGGAGCGCGAGGGCCTCGTCGAGGGCCGGCGCGGGCTCGGCACCTTCGTCACCCGGACGCTCGGCGGCGCGGCGGCCGCCGACGACACCCCGTTGCGCGCCGAGCTCACGGACTGGGCCCGCCGGGCCCGCGCGGCCGGGCTGGAGAAGGACGACGTGAGCGCGCTCTTCACCGCCGTACTGGACACGACATTCGAGGGGGATCACACCGGATGACAGGCGCTGCGATCGAGGCCGACGGCCTCGGCATGAAGTACCGGGGCAGGGGCTGGGCGCTTCGGGACTGCTCGTTCCGACTGCCCGCGGGGCGCGTGTGCGCCCTCGTCGGCCCCAACGGTGCGGGCAAGTCCACCCTGCTCGCCCTCGCCGGGGGCTTCCTGCGGCCGACGGAGGGCGCGGTGCGAGTGCTGGGCGCGGCACCCGGTGTCGAGCGGTCCAAGGTGGCCTTCGTGGCCCAGGAGAAGCCGCTGTACCCGCAGTTGACGGTGGCCGCGACGCTCTGGGCGGGCGCCGAGCTGAACCCCGCCACCTGGGACCAGGACACCGCCGAACGCATCGCCGGGGACCTCCCGCGCGACGCCACGGTCCGTCACCTCTCCGGCGGCCAGCGCACCCGGCTCGCCCTGGCCCTCGCCCTCGGCAAGCGGGCCGAACTGCTGCTGCTGGACGAGCCGATGGCCGACCTCGACCCGCTCGCCCGCCACCAGCTGATGGGCGCCCTGATGGCGGAGGCCGCCGAGCACTCCACGACCATCGTGATGTCCTCGCACATCCTCACCGAGCTGGAGGGCGCCTGCGACTACCTCCTGCTCGTCGACGGCGGCCGGGTCCGCCTCGGTGGCGAGACGGACGACCTCCTCGCCGCACACGCCCTGCTCACCGGTCCGGTGCGGGACACCGCACCGCACACCGTCGTCGAGTCCCGCACCACGGGGCGGGTCCAGACCGCGCTGGTGCGGACTCAGGGCCCGGTGGACACCGGCGTCTGGGAGACCGCGGAACCCTCGCTGGAGGAACTGCTGCTCGCCCATCTGCGGTCGCCGCAGGCGCCCGCGCTGCTGACGCCGAGCGCGGAGGCCGACCGGGAGGTGGCCGCGGTATGAGCACGATCGCCCTGCGCGGCCCGGCCCGCGTCGTCCTGACCCAGCACCGGCGGGCCCTCCAGCTGCTGGGCGCGCTCCCCGTCCTGGTCGTCGTCGCCCTGGTCGGTGCCTCGCTGTGGAGCCAGCACCTCACGGACGTCTTCGCCTCGACGGACTGCTCCGTCAATCACGTCACCCTCGACTGCGGCAACACGGTGCACACGTTCCTGGACCATGAGCTGCGGCTGCAGAAGGTCTTCGACTGGGCCGCTTTGCTGATGATGGTCCTGCCCGCGTTCATCGGGATCTTCGTTGCCGGCCCGGTCATCGGACGCGAGATGGAGAGCGGCACGTACCGGTTGGCGCTGTCCCAGTCCGTGGCACCCGCACGCTGGCTCGCCGCCAAGCTCGCCGTGCCCGCCGTCGTGACCCTGGCCTGCGTCTCCGTGTTGTCGGCGGCCTGCGCCTGGGCTTGGTCGCAGCCCGACAACCACTACGAAAAGCCGGAGTGGTACGAGCGCGGCGTGTACGGCTCGATCGGCACCGTTCCCGTCGGCTACGCCCTGTGCATGCTGGCCCTCGGAGCACTCGCCGGTCTGCTGCTGCGGCGGACCGTCGCCGCGATGGTCTCCACGGTGATCGGGTACGGGGCCCTGGTGATGGCCCTGAACTCCGTGCGCGACCGCCTGTGGCCGACCGTCACGACCACCTTCAAACTCGGAAGCTTCGACGTTCCCGACAGGGCGAGCCTCGTCCGACGGGGCTGGCTCTCCGCCTCCGGCCAACGGCTGCCGGACACCACGTGCCAGCACTGGGCCGACGACCTCGAGCAGTGCCTGGCCGACCAGCACATCACCCGCGGCTACCTCGACTACCACCCCGCCTCGCACTTCTGGCCGCTCCAGCTCGTCGAGACCGGCATCCTGCTCGCCCTCGCCGCCCTCGCGGTCGCGCTCACCTTCCGCGTGCTGCGCCGCCGCCACGGCTGAGCCGCAGGCCGTTCCGGGCCCCTCCACGGGGTCCGGAACGGCTCGTACGGCGTATCCGGGCACCCGGACACCGCTTCCTGCACGTCATGTCGCCGTTACCGGCCATTCAGACAGGCTTGCCAGGCTCTCAGAATGCAGCCAGCCGTGCCGACGCCCCGCAGCGGGAGAAGACCCGACGCAGACCCGGCGAACCGCTCGAACCGGGGGTTTCCCGCGATCTCCTCGTCCTCCGGCGCGCCCTCGAAGCCCCTGACGCGGAACAATGGGGCCATGAGCCAGCAGCCCAGCTCCGAGGCCCCGGCCCGGCCCCCTGTGCAGCCGTCGGTCGGCCTGCTCGCCGCGCACCGGCCGCATGCCCTCGCCTCGTCCAACGGTGGTGCGCTGTCGACCCGGGCCGATCTCGATCCCGACATCGACGCCGACGTCGACGCCTACGAACCCGATGTCAGCGGCGACGAACTGCCCCCCGACCGCTTCCTGGACCGGGAACGCAGTTGGCTCGCCTTCAACGAACGCGTCCTCGAACTCGCCGAGGACCCGGCGACCCCGCTCCTCGAACGGGCTAATTTCCTCGCGATCTTCGCCTCCAACCTGGACGAGTTCTTCATGGTCCGGGTCGCCGGGCTGAAGCGCCGGATCGCCACCGGCGTCGCCACCCGCTCCGCCTCGGGGCTCCAGCCCCGCGAGGTCCTCGACCTGATCTGGACCCGGTCGCGCGAGCTCATGGCCCGGCACGCCGCCTGCTTCCAGCAGGACGTCGCCCCCGCCCTGTCCGACGAGGGGATCCAGCTGATCCGCTGGCCCGAGCTGACCGAGAAGGAGCAGGCCCGCCTGTTCACCTTCTTCCGGCAGCGGGTCTTCCCCGTGCTGACCCCGCTCGCGGTCGACCCGGCGCACCCCTTCCCCTACATCTCGGGGCTCTCGCTCAACCTCGCCGTCGTCGTGCGCAACCCGGTCAGCGGCCATCGCCACTTCGCCCGGGTCAAGGTGCCGCCGCTGCTGACCCGCTTCCTGGAGGCGTCGCCGCAGCGGTACGTGCCGATAGAGGACGTCATCGCCGCCCACCTCGAAGAACTCTTCCCGGGCATGGAGGTCCTCGCCCACCACATGTTCCGGGTCACCAGGAACGAGGACCTGGAGGTGGAGGAGGACGACGCCGAGAATCTCCTCCAGGCCCTGGAGAAGGAACTCATGCGGCGCCGCTTCGGCCCGCCGGTCCGCCTGGAGGTCGAGGAGTCCATCGACCCGTACGTGCTGGACCTGCTGGTACGCGAGCTGAAGGTGTCCGACGCCGAGGTCTACCCGCTGCCGGGACCGCTCGACCTCACCGGGTTGTTCGGCATAGCTTCCCTGGACCGGCCCGAGCTGAAGTACCCCAAGTTCATCGCGGGCACCCACCGCGACCTCGCCGAGGTCGAGACCGCCTCGGCGCCGGACATCTTCGCCGCCCTGCGCGAACGCGACGTGCTGCTGCACCACCCGTACGACTCCTTCTCCACCTCCGTCCAGGCATTCCTGGAGCAGGCCGCGAGCGATCCCGACGTCCTCGCGATCAAGCAGACCCTGTACCGCACCTCGGGCGACTCACCGATCGTCGACGCCCTCATCGACGCCGCCGAGTCCGGCAAGCAGGTCCTCGTCCTCGTCGAGATCAAGGCGCGCTTCGACGAGCAGGCCAACATCAAGTGGGCCCGCAAGCTGGAGGAGGCCGGCTGCCACGTGGTCTACGGCCTCGTCGGCCTCAAGACCCACTGCAAGCTCTCGCTCGTCGTCCGCCAGGAGGGCGACACCCTGCGCCGCTACTCGCACGTCGGCACCGGCAACTACCACCCCAAGACGGCCCGGCTGTACGAGGACCTCGGCCTGCTGACCGCCGACCCGCAGGTCGGCGCCGACCTCTCCGACCTCTTCAACCGGCTCTCCGGCTACTCCCGCCGCGAGACCTACCGCCGCCTCCTGGTCGCCCCGAGGTCCCTGCGCGACGGGCTGATCACCCGTATCAACAAGGAGATCACGCATCAGCGGGCCGGGCGGAACGCCTACGTCCGCATCAAGGTCAACTCCATGGTCGACGAGGCGATCGTCGACGCCTGCTACCGGGCCGCGATGGCGGGCGTACCGGTGGACATCTGGGTACGCGGCATCTGCGCGATCCGGCCCGGCGTACCCGGTCTCTCCGAGAACATCCGGGTCCGCTCGATCCTGGGCCGCTTCCTCGAACACTCCCGGATCTTCGCGTTCGGCAACGGCGGAGAACCCGAAGTGTGGTTCGGCAGCGCCGACATGATGCACCGCAACCTCGACCGCAGGATCGAAGCCCTGGTCCGGGTCACCGACCCCGCCCACCGTGCCGCGCTCAACCGGCTCCTGGAGACCGGCATGGCCGACACCACCTCCTCGTGGCACCTCGGGCCCGACGGGAACTGGACCCGGCACTCCATGGACGCGGACGGCCAACCGCTGCGGCACGTACAGGAAATGCTCATCGACGCCCGGAGGCGCCGGCGTGCGACGCCATGACCACCAGACGACCCAGGCGGACCTGACAGCCGGGGCGGTTCTCGCGCCCTACCTGAAGGATCAGGCCGCCGCGTTCCTGCGCAGCCTGCGCCTGCACCGCGAGACCAGCGCCTCCACCGATGCCAC
This sequence comes from Streptomyces sp. NPDC052052, assembly GCF_040680455.1. Lineage (NCBI taxonomy): Bacteria > Bacillati > Actinomycetota > Actinomycetes > Kitasatosporales > Streptomycetaceae > Streptomyces > Streptomyces sp. NPDC052052. Next base: position 95,770 of record NZ_JBFAWU010000022.1, read on the forward strand.
GACCCGCACCGCGGCGGAGGCCGCCGTCGCCCTGCGGCGCTCCGCACGCCGGATCGGCGGCACCCTGCACACCTTCCGGGCCGCACTGGACCCCGCCTGGGCCGAGCAGCTGCGCACCGAACTCGCCTGGCTGTCGGGCACCCTGGCCCGGGAGCAGGCCTGCGCGACCCGGCTCGACCGGCTCCTCGACGCACTGCACGCCCTGTCCGGAACGGCACTGCCCGGCGCCCGGACCGGTTCCGGTTCCGCCGCCTCGGGCCTCGCTGCATCCGGCGGCTCCGGCGGCTCCGGCTCCGGCTCCGGCTCCGGCTCCGGCTCCGGCTCCAGCTCCAGCTCCAGCTCCAGCTCCAGCGATAAGGAACGCGCCGCCCTCGGCGTCGGCGCGGCGCGGGCCGGGGCACTGCTCGAACGGCAACTGACGCTCGCCCGCACCCGGGCCCACTCCACGGCCCTCCAGGCACTGGGCTCCGCCCGCTTCCACGCGGTGGCCGACGCCGTCGCCCTGCTCGCCTCCGACGTCCCGCTCGCCCCGGAGGCCACCGCCCCGGCCCAGGACCTGCTGCACGGGCCCGCCGACCGGGCCGCACAACACCTGCTCGGCGCGGTGGCGGCGCTCCCCTCGGACCGGACGGCCGGACCGTACAACGAGGCGCAGGACGCGCCCTGGCACCGCACCCGGCTGCTGCTGCGCCTGCACCGGTACGCCCACGAGGTGGTGCGGGGCGCCCCCGATCCGGTGCTGGCCGCGCCGGGACGCGCGCTCGACCTGCACCGGGACGCGGCCGATGCCGCCGCGGCGGCCGCATCGGCGGCCCGTACCCCCCGGATCGCGCCCGCGACCGCGTACGCCCTGGGGGTGCTCCACGCCGATCAGCGGCACGAGGTCGAGGCGGCCCGCCACGTGTTCCGGAGGACTTGGCCGTACGCGACCGCGGCGGTGGTCACACCGTGAGCGGACCCGTGCTCGCCGCGGGGTGCGTGCTGTGGCGTCGGTCTCCTTGCACCGACGGAATCGAGCTTGCCCTGATCCATCGGCCTAAGTGGTCAGATTGGTCCCACCCGAAAGGCAAGCTCAAGCCTGGCGAGGCATTCCAAGACGCGGCAATACGTGAGGTGCGCGAAGAAACCGGCATGACGTGCGACGTGGGGTCTGCCCTGCCGACCGTTCGGTACCTGGTCGAGGGCCGTCCCAAGGAAGTCCGTTACTGGGCAGCTCAAGCCACCGGTGGAGCATTCGCGCCGAGCAAGGAAGTGGACCGGATGGTCTGGCTGCCTCCCCCAGCGGCACAGGGGCGCCTCACTCACAAGAGAGACAGGGAACTGGTCACAGTCCTCCTCGACGCTCTTCGCGCGGCGGGCGAGCAGCCGTGATGCCCTGGCGCGCAATCGAGGTCTTGGGGCGGTTGAGGAAAACTGGTAGATGACTGGATAGGGTCAGAGATATTCTCCGCACTCGCCGCCGCCAGCTCTACGCAGAGACATGCTGTAGCGTCTCTCCTTTGCTTTAACTCTGGGCATGCCCCTCATCCCAGCTGGACTCTTTTTTATCTTTGCGCCAACCCACCTTGAGCAAGTTGGGATCAAACGGGGCTTTATCACTGACGCCCGCCGGGACGGGCATCACTACGATCGAAGTGAAGATTTGCCCCAGGACCTCTCGCTTTTCAGAGAGTCCCATGTCCTCCCACTTTTCCCGATTCCATCCTCGAAGTAGGTTCCGCTTAGTCTCCGACCTCAGGTGGCCCTCCTCTTCCTGTTCTAGCGTTGCAATGTTTCGCCCCAGGCGCGTCAGAATTTCACGCACATCACCCCACTCAACCTCCCCTGAGGCCACGGAATCCTTGATTCCCTTACACTGCCTACGAAGATGAGCGAGCTTATCCTTCCCACGCCAGGGAATCATCTTGACTTCAGTGTCAGCGAAATGCTCATCCAGGTACGCGAGCGCAAGACCTTCTAGGTGCTTATCTACGAGAGAGACCCTACGACCTACACCCTTGCAGTTGGCGTCTCCGCATCGGCAATAGTCACCATATTTTGCATTCTTCCCCGTGGCCTTATTTCCGCTGAGCTTTGAGTAGCAGAATTCCTCAAAATCGTTGAGGCGCCCACATCGGAGATATCCCGAGAAAAGGTAGCCGCGGGTCCGCAGCCCAGAGGGCGGATCGCCCGCTTCGCTCTTCTTCATACCCCGATGAAGACGGTTCGCCTGAACCCCGGCCATGATGGACTTCCACATTTCGTAGGTGCATCCATCGGATTCCTCGACGTGGTCCCACTCCCCAATCACGGGCTCACCGGTCTCGGCGTCCACCAAGACTTCGCCGTTGAGTACCCGCCCACCCCACCACGCCGGGTTGGTGACGATGGCCTTCACGCCCTGTTCCGTCCAGGCGCCGCCTCTGGCCGTCGGGACTCGCCTCTTGTTGATCTCTGCCGTGATGCTTCGCCATGACCTACCTGCGTACCGCAGCTTGATCATGTGGGTCAGGTGCGGCCATTCATCTTCGTTCCGATGCTTGTTGCCGACCCGGTGGGGGTTCTTGGACGCTCCTAGCCAGCCGAACCGGCGCGGTGCGCCGTAGGTCTTCCCCTCCACCGCTCTGTCAGCGGCGCTCCGCTCGGCGCGCTTGCGCATCTTCCTGACCTCTGACTCGCCTGTACCTGAGGTGACCAGGCCCGAGGCGATCGTTTCGTTGTCGTTGGCCAGGTCCAAGAAGGTCGTGTTCTCGATGAAGACACCGTCCCCGGCCATGACCAGCGCGTCCTGGAAGGCAACGAAGTCCCGGGGAAGTCGGTAGACACGCTCCTTCTCGACAGCGATGCAGCCGCGTACGGGCATCCCTGTCTCTTCCTCCTGGCCGTGCATAATGTCGGCGCACATCTGCCGGAACGCCGGGCGGATGACCTCGCGCTTAGCGGCGGTGAGGTTGTTGTCCTCGTAGTGCATGACAACCGCGCATCCGTGCAGCTCGGCGACCTTGGTGTTGTTCTTGTGCTGGCGTCCGACGCCGATGGCATCACCGTTCAGGCGATCAGCGGATATGCGGGCGTAGGAGATCACCGGCGTACGACCGCTGAGCCAGTCATCGAGCGTGCCGCCCTGGTCCAGCCACACCTGAAGGGGCGGGGAGACGTACGACCGGGAAAAAGTCTTCGAGGGCCGCGCGGGGTTCCGGGTGTCGATCACGTCGGAGAGACTAATGCACCGTGATTCACGATGTTGCGACAATCGGTCGCACCCAAAGGGCAAGTTGAAGCGCCGCAGATCGTCGCTGACTTGTCGGCCCGGGAAGGTCCCCAGCGGAGACTCCGATTGCCCTCCGCAGCCCCACCGGTCATCCGGCGCACCGACCGAGTCGAGGACCCTGCGCTCCCGCACGGACACTCCGCCGTACGCCTAGCGTTCACCCCTGATTCACGCTCCCCCGTGGGCGGCTTCACCTCCTCTGCCTAACTTCGGCTGTACACGGTGCACGGCACGACGCCGCAGCACCCACCCCAACGCACGCCGTCGCAGAACGAAGAAGACTTCGGCGGCTCCTGGAAGGAACACCCGAAAGTGAAGCTTCAGCGCAAGAACCGGCTTCGTGCCACCGCGCTCGGTGCCCTCGCCGTCTCCGGCGCCCTGGTCCTCACGGCGTGCGGTTCGGACGACAACAGCAGCGACAAGACCAGCGGCGGCAACGGCGGCACGACAAGCGCCGCGTCGGACATCACGTGCGACGACGCCAAGGGCCAGCTGCTCGCCTCCGGCTCCAGCGCGCAGAAGAACGCCATGGACCTCTGGGTCCAGAAGTACATGGCCGGCTGCTCGGGCGTCGAGATCAACTACAAGTCGTCCTCCTCCGGTGAGGGCATCGTCGCCTTCAACCAGGGCACGGTCGGCTTCGCCGGTTCCGACTCGGCGCTCAAGCCCGAAGAGGTCGCCGAGTCGAAGAAGATCTGCAAGACCGGCCAGGGCATCAACCTCCCGATGGTCGGCGGCCCGATCGCCATCGGCTACCACCTGGAAGGCGTCGACAGCCTCACGCTGGACGCCCCCACCCTCGCCAAGATCTTCAACGGCAAGATCAAGAACTGGAACGACGCGGCCATCGCCAAGCTCAACAGCGGTGCAAAGCTTCCGGACAAGGCCATCCAGGCCTTCCACCGCTCCGAGGACTCCGGCACCACCCAGAACCTCGGCAAGTACCTGGGCGCGGCCGCCCCGAGCGACTGGACGTACGAGGCCGAGAAGAAGTGGCCGGCCCCCGGCGGCCAGGCCGCGGCCGGCTCGGCCGGTGTCGCCGCCCAGGTGAAGCAGGTCGACGGCGCGATCGGCTACTTCGAACTCAGCTACGCCACCTCGCAGTCGATCTCCACCGTCGACATCGACACCGGCGGCTCCGCCCCGGTCAAGGCCTCCTCGGAGAACGCCTCCAAGGCCATCGCCGCCGCCAAGGTCAAGGGCACCGGCAAGGACCTGGCCCTCGACCTCGACTACACCACCAAGGCCGACGGCGCCTACCCGATCGTCCTGGTGACCTACGAGGTCGTCTGCGACCAGGGCAACAAGGCCGAGACGCTGCCCACGGTCAAGTCCTTCCTGACCTACACCGCCAGTGACGCGGGCCAGAAGCTCCTCACCGAGGCCGGCTACGCGCCGATCCCGGCCGAGATCAACGCCAAGGTCCGCGAGACCATCGCCTCCCTCTCGTAACCGACCTCTCCTCACCGAGGGGACACCAGCACCACCTGTCACACCGTCAGCAACACCAGCAACACCCGGCGAGCCGGTCCGGTGCACGTCCCCGGACCGGCCCGCTACCCATCCGGTGCACCGCCGCCAGGGGAGCCCCGCTCCCCCACACAGACCGGAAAGACCATGGCTTCCACCACACCGACAGACACGCCGCCGATACCCTCGGCGGTGCCCGAGCGCGCCAGGCCCAGGACCGGGCGCGCGGGCGACAAGATCTTCCTCGGCCTCTCCCGGGGCTCGGGCATTCTGCTGCTCGTGATCATGGCGTCGATCGCCGTGTTCCTCACCTACCGCGCCACGGTCGCCGTCTCCGGGGACGAAGGCAACTTCCTCACCACCTTCGACTGGAACCCGGCCGGCGACCCGCCGGTCTTCGGCATCGCGGTCCTCCTCTTCGGCACGGTCGTCAGCTCGGTCATCGCGATGGCCATCGCCGTCCCGGTCGCTGTCGGCATCGCCCTGTTCCTCTCGCACTACGCGCCGCGCCGGCTGGCCGCGCCGCTCGCGTACGTCGTCGATCTGCTGGCCGCGGTACCGAGCATCGTGTACGGCATCTGGGGCGCCCTCTTCCTGGTCCCGTACCTGGAGGGCCTGAACCTCTGGCTCGACCGGTTCTTCGGCTGGACGTACGTCTTCGACAAGACCGAGGTCGGTGTCGCCCGCTCGCTCTTCACCGTCGGCATCCTGCTCGCGATCATGATCCTGCCGATCGTGACCAGCGTCAGCCGCGAGGTCTTCCGCCAGGTCCCGAGGACGAACGAGGAGGCCGCCCTCGCGCTCGGCGCCACCCGCTGGGAGGTCATCCGGCTCTCGGTGCTCCCCTTCGGGCGCTCCGGCGTGATCTCCGCCTCGATGCTGGGGCTGGGCCGTGCGCTCGGCGAGACGATGGCCGTCGCCACGGTCCTGTCGCCGAGCTTCGTCATCTCCGGGCATCTGCTCGATCCGGGCGGCGGAACGTTCGCCCAGAACATCGCCGCGAAGTTCGACGAGGCCGACGCATTCGGGCGCGACGCCCTGATCGCCTCCGGCCTCGTGCTCTTCGTCCTCACCCTGCTGGTCAACGGCGCGGCCCGACTGATCATCGCCCGCCGCAAGGAGTACTCGGGGGCCAACGCATGAGCCAGGCAGCCAACACCGGCATCCAGGACCTTCCCGTCCCAGCTGCAGCACCCGCCCGCACGAGTGGCCTCAGTACCCGGGCCCTGCCCCGCTGGGCCCCCCTCGGCTTCGCGGCCGTCGCGATCGCGCTGGGCGTGGGCACCGGCGCGGCGGCGGGCTGGCGCAGCCACACCCAGTGGGGGCTGTTCTCCGCCCTCCTCTTCGTCGTCATCTCGTACGTCACGACGACGGTCGTCGAGAACCAGCGCCAGGCCAAAGACCGGCTCGCCACCAGCGTCGTCTGGGTGTGCTTCCTGCTCGCCGTGGTCCCGCTGTGCTCCCTGATCTGGACCACCGTCAGCCGCGGTATCAAGGTCCTCGACGGGTACTTCCTGAGCCACTCCATGGCCGGTGTCCCCGGCATCGAAACGGGCGGCGGCGTCTACCACGCACTGATCGGCACCCTGGAACAGGTCGGCCTCGCCACCCTGCTCTCCGCCCCGATCGGCCTGCTGACCGCCGTCTACCTGGTGGAGTACGGCAGGGGTGCGCTCGCCAGGGCCGTCACCTTCTTCGTCGACGTGATGACGGGCATCCCGTCCATCGTCGCCGGCCTCTTCATCCTGTCGATCATGCTGATGGCGAAGCTCCAGCCGTCCGGCCTGATGGGTTCGCTGGCCCTGTCGATCCTGATGATCCCGGTCGTGGTCCGCTCCACCGAGGAGATGCTCAAGCTCGTCCCGAACGAGCTGCGCGAGGCCTCGCTCGCCCTCGGCGTCCCGAAGTGGCGCACCATCCTGAAGGTGGTCCTGCCCACCGCGCTGGGCGGCATCACCACCGGTGTGATGCTCGCGATCGCCCGGATCGCCGGCGAGACCGCGCCGATCATGCTGCTGGTCTTCGGCAGCCAGCTGATCAACACCAACCCCTTCCAAGGCGCACAGTCCTCGCTCCCCTTCTACATCTGGGAGCAGTACCGGATCGGCAGCGAGCCGTCGTACGACCGTGCCTGGGCCGCCGCCCTGGTCCTGATCGCCTTCGTGATGATTCTCAATCTGGTGGCCCGCGGCATCGCCCGCTGGAAAGCCCCACAGCACTGACATATGCGGCATTGCCGCGTGGCCGGCCGCTGTCGCGGCCCACAGGAAGAAGCAGTGATTCAGATGGCCAAGCGCATCGACGTCAGCGGCCTGTCCGCCTACTACGGCTCCCACCTCGCCATCGAGGACATCTCGATGACCGTGGAGCCCCGCTCCGTGACCGCCTTCATCGGCCCGTCCGGCTGCGGCAAGTCCACCTTCCTGCGCACCCTGAACCGCATGCACGAGGTCACCCCCGGTGGCCGCGTCGAGGGCAAGGTGCTGCTGGACGACGAGAACCTGTACGGGGCGAACGTCGACCCGGTGGCCGTGCGCCGCACGGTCGGCATGGTCTTCCAGCGCCCCAACCCGTTCCCGACCATGTCGATCTTCGACAATGTCGCGGCGGGCCTGAAGCTGAACGGCTCGTACAAGAAGAACCAGCTGTCGGACATCGTCGAGAAGTCCCTGCGCGGCGCCAACCTCTGGAACGAGGTGAAGGACCGGCTGAACAAGCCCGGCTCCGGCCTCTCCGGCGGTCAGCAGCAGCGTCTGTGCATCGCCCGCGCGATCGCGGTCGAGCCGGAGGTGCTGCTGATGGACGAGCCGTGCTCCGCCCTGGACCCGATCTCCACCCTCGCGATCGAGGACCTGATCGGCGAGCTGAAGGAGCGCTTCACGATCGTCATCGTGACGCACAACATGCAGCAGGCGGCCCGCGTCTCGGACCGCACGGCGTTCTTCAACCTCGCGGCGGTCGGCAAGCCCGGCAAGCTGGTGGAGATCGACGAGACGGAACGCATCTTCTCCAACCCGTCCGTCCAGGCGACCGAGGACTACATCTCGGGCCGCTTCGGATAGGTCACCCGGCAACGGGGCCGGCCCGGCCCGGGGGACGGGTGGTGACGTCCGGTGGCTGGTTTCCACCGGCGAACCGCCCCGTCTCCCGGCGGACCGGCCTCGTCCCCCCAACGGCCTTGGGGTGCTGCATGGCGGTGCCACCGCAAGGCGAAGGGGCCGCCCCCACTCCCCGTCCAGGGAGTGGGGGCGGCCCCGTTTCCGTGCGTGCTCGGGTCACCCGAAGAGCAGGACGACGACCCCGTAGCTCGCGGCGGCGACCACCGCCGCTGCCGGCATCGTGATGAACCAGCCAAGGATGATGTTCTTGGCGACACCCCAGCGCACCGCGTTCACCCGCTTCGTGGCGCCCACGCCCATGATCGCCGAGGTGATCACATGCGTCGTGGAGATCGGTGCGTGGAACAGGAACGCCGAGCCGAACATGATCGACGCACCCGTCGTCTCCGCCGCGAATCCCTGCGGCGGGTCCAGCTCGATGATCTTCCGGCCGAGGGTCCGCATGATGCGCCAGCCACCGGCGTACGTACCCAGCGAGAGCATCGCCGCGCAGACCAGCTTCACCCAGACCGGGATCGGGTCGCTCGGGCTCTCGACATCGGCGATGACCAGGGCCATCACCACGATGCCCATCGTCTTCTGGGCGTCCTGCAGACCGTGGCCGAGCGCCATGCCCGCGGCCGAGACCGTCTGGGCGATCCGGAAACCGCGCTTGGCCTTGTGCGGATTGGTCTTCCGGAACAGCCACATGATCACGACCATCACCAGATAGCCGACGACCAGACCTATGACCGGCGAGATGAACATCGGGATGACGACCTTGTCGAGCACCCCGTCCCAGTGCACCAGCGTCCCACCGGCGAGCGCCGCACCGACCATGCCGCCGAACAGTGCGTGCGAGGAGGAGGACGGCAGTCCGAAGTACCAGGTGACGAGGTTCCAGATGACCGCCCCGACGAGCGCGGCGAAGAGGATGCCCATCCCCTTGTTGCCCTCGGGGGTCGCGATCAGGCCCTCGCTGACGGTCTTGGCGACGCCGCTGCCGAGGAACGCACCGGCGAGGTTCATCACCGCGGCCATCGCCAGGGCCGCACGTGGCGTGAGTGCACGGGTCGAGACGGACGTGGCGATGGCGTTCGCCGAGTCGTGGAAACCGTTCGTGTAGGTGAAGCCGAGCGCGACACCTACGGTCACGATCAGCGCAAAGGTGTCCACGTGGTTCAGGACTCCTTGACCGCGATGGTCTCCACCGTGTTGGCGACGTGCTCGAACGCGTCAGCCGCCTCTTCCAGTACGTCCACGATCTGCTTCAGCTTCAGCACCTCGATGGCGTCGTACTTGCCGTTGAAGAGGTGGGCGAGCAGCTTGCGGTGGATCTGGTCGGCCTGGTTCTCCAGGCGATTGACCTCGATCCAGTACTCGGTGAGATTGTCCATGGTGCGCAGACCCGGCATCGCCTCGGCGGTCAGCTCGGCCGCCCTGGCCAGTACCTCGATCTGCTGCGAAATGCCCTTGGGGAGTTCCTCGACCTGGTACAGCACGACCAGGTCGACGGCCTCCTCCATGAAGTCCATGATGTCGTCGAGCGACGACGCGAGGTTGTAGATGTCCTCACGGTCGAACGGCGTGATGAAGGAGGAGTTCAGCTGGTGGAAGATCGCGTGGGTGGCATCGTCCCCCGCGTGCTCCGCTGCCCGCATGCGCTCCGCGATCTCGACTCGGGAGGCAGAGTCCGCCCCGAGCAATTCCATCAGGAGTTTGGAGCCCGTGACGATGTTGTCCGCAGAGGCGGAGAACATGTCGTAGAAGCTCGTCTCCCTGGGGGTCAGACGAAAGCGCACGTGGGGTCCTCAGATGCTTTGGATTCGGTCAGGCTGATGCTAGGCGCATCATCCGGCCACGGCTAACCGGCATTCTTCAGTGTCGCGCATCGGACAGCGCGATCCGCACGACCCCCAGGTCACGGTTCGGCAGAATTCGGTATCATATACCCACCAGGGGTATACGGACGCAGGGCAGCGCAGGCAGCAGGAAAACGGGAGGCAGCAATGACCACCACCGAGGCCGCCGGAACCACCGCCGACATCACAGAACCGGCCCCGGTCGTCACCGATCACGACCGGGGCATACACGGCTACCACCACCAGAAGACCGAGCACCTCAAGCGACTGCGCCGGATCGAGGGCCAGATCCGCGGCCTGCAGCGCATGGTCGACGAGGACGTCTACTGCATCGACATACTCACCCAGGTTTCGGCGTCCACCAAGGCACTTCAGTCCTTCGCGCTCCAGCTCCTGGAGGAACACCTGCGGCACTGCGTCGCCGACGCGGCGGTCAAGGGAGGCGCGGAGATCGACGCGAAGGTGGAGGAGGCCACGAAGGCCATCGCCCGGCTGCTCCGCACCTGAAGCGGGGGCCTGCGTCCGAGGGATACGGGGCCGCCCCGGAGCGGGGACTGCCCGACCCCCCGGGAGGTCCGGTGCGGGCCCGGCCCGGTGCGGGGCCCGGCACTCACCTCCGGCGCTCGGCCTGGAGCGGGACGGTGGTCCGGTCGCTGATGACCGTGACGTTCAACACCTCGTCGATACGGTCCGCGCTGAGCCGTTCACCGATCGCAGCCGACGCGGCGATCATCAGCTCGCCGCAGAGCTCGATCTCGGCGAGCGCCACATGGTCGGATACGGCCGGCGTGCCGAGCGTCACCATGTAACTCACCTCTCACTGCCGTCACCGACTTCCTAGCGTAGAGAGTGGGCTACACCCCGCGCATGGCACGGACGGACCATTTCACGCCCACCGGCATGCCTAGTGCCGCGGCAGGTACTTACGTCCGGGCAGCCGCCCCGCTCCGCCGGTCCGCGGCCGTCCACCGGCCCTGCTGGATCCGCCCGGTGTAGATGTCCCGGTCGTCCGGCAGCCGTACCGAGACCGGGACCCCGAATCCGGTCAGCAGCGTCGTCGACACCACTTCCACGACCGGACCCCGGTTGGCGAAGCTGAACCGGTGGCGGACCTTGCGCAGCCGGCCCTGTTCGTCCAGGTACGCGTCGAAGACCACCGTGTCGGTATGGAACCCCTTCGCCGCCGCGGACAGCGCCCCGCGCGAGGCCGGCGAGGCCTCGCGCGCCGCCCGGCCGATCCTCGCGGTGCCCCGGTAGTGCCGCACGGCCACCCCGGCGAACCCGGTCCTCCCCACGTACGTCACCTGCTGTGCACCGCGCAGCAGTTCGGCGGCGGCCATCGGATCGGTCACCCCGCCCGTGACCAGATTGCCGTCCTCCAGGGTCGTCGTGTCGATCCTGACCCATTTGTCCGCGGGCACTCCGGCGCCGCGGTTCATCATGTAGAGCGCTCCGGGGGCGAGGAGTTCGGTGATGGGGCGGTGCTCGACCGCACCGGCGGCGTCCTTGGGCAGCACGACCGTGAGCCGGCCCGTCTGGTTGCGGAAGTCGTAGGTCCCGCGCCCCCTGATCGTCAGCCGGGTCCCGCCCGCCGCGGTCTCCATCGAGGTACGCACCTCGGCGGTACCGGCCGCGGGCCGGGCTCCTGCCCCGTGGGTGCCGGCCCCGGTCATCACACCGGTTCCGCCCACCGTCTCCGCGAGCACCTCGGCCGCGCGGCGGACCGCGTCCAGGGAGCCGGCACCGTCCCGCTCATCGGCCATGGCGCGGTCGCCGCCGTCGCTGTCGCGCGCGCATCCGGCGGTCGCCGCCATCACGCCCACCACGGCAAGGGCGCAGACAGCGCGCGCCCTGCTCCCGGACCTGTGCTGCTGCACCACCATCGTCTGCCAACCCCCAACGACGTACTGCTTGCCCGAGCCTCCATCCGCTTCGCATAACGACAGCCCGTGTCCCCCGTCACGCCGCCCCGTACGCCACACCGCCGAGTGGCCCTGCCGAGTACCGTGGACGGGTGCATGTGCGACCCGCCGAAGAGGTACCGCAGACTTCCCCCACCCCCGCGCCCTCGGGGCACGAGCCCGTGACCGTGGAACGCGGCTCCTTCTGCACCGCCCGCTGCGGCTGCGGCTGGTCCGGTCCGGCCCGCCGCTCCAGGGACCGGGCCCGCACGGACGCCGCGGAACACCGCGCGGCGCCCTGACCTCCCTCGTTCGATCGCCCCACCGACAGCCTCTCCCCCCCACCGACCGGTCCCGAGCGTCCCGTCCCGGAGGTCCGATGAACCCGCTGTCCCTGCCCGGCCGGCGCACCCTGCTCACCGCGGGCGCCGCGGCAGCACTCACCGGCGTCACCGCGACCGCCTGCAGCGGTGCCTCCGCCTCCGGTCCGAGCCCCGGGCCCGGCGCGGGCGGCAGCTCTCCGACCACCGTTCCCGCCTCACCGGCCCCGTCCGGGCCGGCGCAGCCCTCCCCGTCCGGACCCGCGAACTGGTCCGCCCTGGCCAGGAGTCTGGACGGCACCCTGGTCCGTCCCCAGGACGCCGACTATCCGACGGCCCGTCAGCTCTACAACACCCGCTTCGACGGCCAGAAACCCGCCGCCATCGCCTATGTCGGGCACGAGGCGGACATCCGCGAGTGCCTGGCCTTCGCCCGCCGCACCGCCACCCCCGTCTCCATCCGCAGCGGCGGTCATTCCTACGCCGGCTGGTCGAGCGGCAACGGACGCCTCGTCATTGACGTCTCGTCACTGTCCCGCGTCGAGCGGAACGGCACGATCGGTGCGGGTGCCCGGCTGGTCGACGTCTACCGGGGGCTCGCCCGCCACGGTCTGACGATCCCCGGCGGCTCCTGCCCCACCGTCGGCATCTCCGGTCTCACCCTCGGCGGCGGCCATGGCGTCGCGTCCCGCGCCTACGGCCTGACCTGCGACAGCCTCACCGCGGCGACCGTCGTCACCGCCGACGGCAGAACCCTCACCGTGGACGCCACCCAGCACCCGGACCTGTTCTGGGCGCTGCGCGGCGCGGGCAACGGCAACTTCGGCGTGGTCACCGAGCTGGTGTTCCGTACCCGTCCGGCCCCGCAGGCCGTCACCGCGTACCTGTCCTGGCCGTGGTCGCGCGCCCGGTCCGTCATCACGGCCTGGCAGGAGTGGGGGCCGTCCCAGCCCGACGAGATCTGGTCCTCCGCTCATCTCGACGCGGGGCCGGGCGGTGTCGCCCCGACCGTTTCGGTGGCGGCGTTCAGCCTCGGCACCTACGGCGACCTGCAGAACGCGGTCGACCGGCTCGCCGACCGGATCGGCGCCTCGGCCTCCTCCGTCTCGTTGCGCCGCCGCGGCTACCTGGAGGCGATGCTCGGGTACGCGGGCTGCTCGGGCATCACCGAGGCCCAGTGCCATCTGCCGGGCACGACGCCCGGCCGCACCGCACAGGGCGCCCTCCGGCGCGAGACGTACGCCGCCGCGTCCGACTTCTACGACCGCACTCTGTCCCCGGCGGGGGTGAGCGCCCTGCTCGACCGGACCGAGGCGTTCACCCGGATTCCCGCGTCCCGGGGCGGCGGCGGCACCATCGTGCTCACCGCACTCGGCGGGGCGATCAACCGGGTCTCCCCGCAGGCGACGGCCTTCGTCCACCGCGGTTCGCGCGTGCTCGCCCAGTACATCGGCGCCTGGCGCGCCGGTGCGACCGGCGGCCCCGCACAGGACTGGCTGGAAAGCACCCGCACGGCGATGCGCCGGTACGCGTCGGGAGCGGCCTACCAGAACTACCCGGACCCGACGCTGACGAACTGGCGCCAGGCCTACTACGGCACGGCGGCCGACCGTCTCGCCCGGGTGAAGAAGCAGTACGATCCCGGCCGCCTCTTCGCTTTTCCGCAAGGGATCTGACGCCCCCTCGGCATCGCGCCGGCCGGTGCCGCGAGCCCCGGCCGGTACTTGCCCGGGGGCCGGGGGGCACCTCCGCTCCTACGCGGCCAGGTCCTTCTCGCCGTCCCCGCCGCCCGCGCCCGGCCGCGGCTCGGGGATTCCGAAGGCCCCGGCCCGCTCGTCGGACCGCACCGACGCCGACGGCACCGGGCGACGCGACCGCACGAGCCGGCCGAGCCGGTCCGAACGGGAGACGGCCGCCGTCAACGGCGTCAGCAGCAGCGCCGCCAGCGGGGCGAGCAGCAGCGCGACCGCCGTGCCCAGCGCGAAGCCGCCGATCACATCGGTCGGGTAGTGGACACCCATGTAGATCCGGCAGAAGCCCTCCACCAGGGCCAGGCCGATCGCCGCGATGCCGAACTTCCGGTTGGCCACGAACAGCCCGACGGCCAGGGCCATCGCCATCGTGGCGTGGTCGCTCACGAAGGAGAAGTCGTTCTTCCCCTCCACCAGGACATCGAGCCCCTGGTGGTCCCGGAACGGACGCGGCCGCTCCACGAACCCGCGGATCGGAATGTTGACGAGCAGCGCGATCCCGGCGGCGAGCGGGGCCCAGACGATCCCGGCGACCGCCGTCACCGCGTCATCGGCCGTGCCGCGCCGGCGCACGCTCCACCAGCACCACAGGACCACCAGGACCATGCCGAGCATGATCCCGTACTCGCCGACGAACTCCATGACCCGGTCGAACCAGGCGGGAGCGGACTTCGCGAGTCCGTTGATGTCGTAGAGCAGGCTGACGTCGGGGTTCGACCCATCCAGTGCGAGTCCAGCCATCTGCCGCGGTCCCTTGCCTTGTCTGCTGCCACGGAGCACGCCCATGTGCGCCGCCTGCCGAACCCCCGTGTCGGTTCGTTCCCTGCGTGGATCGGTCGATCGGTCGTACGTGGACCGGTACCGCGTGGCTGCTCCGTACGCTCCGTCCACGCGGAATGCCCCGATCAGCTCCGCGTGGTCAATGCGGCGCCGCCGATCCACTCAGGGAACGACACGCCTGCTGCGGACGTTCCACCCTCTACCGAAAGATCACCATGACGTTATCGAAGAGTGACTCGTCGTCGCAGCTCAGGCCCTGGGCTGGACAGAGACTTCCGGCCAACGCCGCCCCGGTTCCCTGCTGCTTTCACGCCGCTTTCACGCCGCCGGCAGGGCGGTGGGAAGGGCCGCAGCCCCCTCCTTGGTGACCCGCGTCGCACCGAAGTAGTCGGGCGTGTCGATCTTGTCGAACCGGATCACGGCCCCGGTGTACGGAGCATTGATCATGTACCCGCCCCCGACGTACAGCCCCACGTGGTGAATGGCCCGCGAATTGTTCAGATCGTCCGAGAAGAACACCAGGTCGCCGGGGAGCAGTTCGTCCCGAGAGGGGTGCGGCCCGGCGTTGTACTGGTCGTTCGCCACCCGGGGCAGTTCGATCCCCACCGTGCGGTACGCGGCCTGGGTCAGCCCGGAACAGTCGAACCGGCCCCCCTGCTCGGCCGTGCCGTTGCCGCCCCACAGGTACTTCGTACCGAGCTTCTTCTGGGCGAAGTAGATCGCCCCGGCAGCCTGCTTCGAGGGCTGCACCCGCCCGACGGGCCGGGCGAAACTCTTCTCCAGCGAGCGGATGACGGACACGTAGTTCTGCGTCTCAGCAATGTCCGGAACCCCACCCGCGCGAATCACCCGGTACGCGCCCGCGTTGTACGCCGCCAGCATGTTGTCCGTCGGATCCCCCGGCACCTTCTTCACATACCCGGCGAGTTCGCAGTCGTACGAGGCGGCGGACGGAATCGCATCGGCCGGATCCCACACGTCCCGGTCCCCGTCCTTGTCCCCGTCGATCCCGTGTCCGGCCCAGGTCCCGGGAATGAACTGGGCGATGCCCTGGGCGGCGGCAGGACTCTCGGCCCGCGGGTTCCACCCGCTCTCCTGGTACAGCTGGGCGGCCAGCAGGGCCGGGTTGATGGCGGAGCAGAGGTTCCCCCACTTCTCCACCAGGGACTGGTACTTCGTGGGCACGGCCCCCTTCGCCAGTCCGACGGCTCCGCCTCCGACACCGGCGAGCCCGGCGGCGGCGGAGTACGTACCGACGACCAGCAGCGCCACGAAGCACACCGCCATGCCGACACCGATGCCACCGACCACCCAGAATTTCCGCACCCCTCAACCATCCCCCATCGGGGACGTGTTCATGAGCGGTTTCGCGGGTGTGTACGAATCATCCGGCGTGTCCGGTTGCGCCGACCGGCCGCACCGGCACACTGACCGCCCCTCAGGACGCCCTGCCGGACCAGTGGTCGGAGTGCACGTTGGGACGAGGGAGCGGGTAGACCCCTTCATAGGCGGGCCCGTTCGGCTCGGACGTGGAGTCGGCGACCTTCGACTCCTCCACACAGGGGCTGTCCGCTTCGAAGAACACCTGCCCCTTGCCCCGCACGCTCACGCTGATGCCGAAGCCGTCCTTCGTCTGCGCGTAGACCGCCGGGAACTCCTCGTCGTTGTTCTTGGCCTTGATGCGGTAGTCGCTCGTGCGCCAGAACTTCTCGACCTGGTCCAGGAACTCCTGCCGACGCTCCGCCGACACGATGGTCATCACGGTGCGCCTGCGCGTCACATCGCAGCTGCCCGTCGTCGTCGGGCCGTGCGCCCACTGCACCTCGGGACGGATCTCCTTCAGTACGGCGTCGAGCATTCCATCGGACCGTTCGGCGGCCTCCTGCATGTTCATGCCGCTCCCCTTGGGGCTCTCGGTGCTCTGGGTGCTCTGGGTGGGCTTGTTGGTACTGCCGCCGCTCGACCGCCCGCCCTCGGTTCCGCAGCCGGACAGGGCGAAGCCGACGGCCAGGCTCACCGCGACGATCTGGAACCTACGCCTGTGCTTCATCGCTGTTCCTCCATCTTGAGCCGGTCGGAGTGCCCCGACACGATCAGAGCGATGCTGTCCGCCGACATGGCGTCCCGTACCGGATCGAAGTAGTTGGAGTGCGCGCTGAAGCTCACGCCGCCGGTACCGAGCATGGGCTGTCCGGGGGCCACCGGGAAGCGCCGGGCTCCGAAGGCCTTGCTCGCCGGGTCCTTGCCGAACCAGAGGTCGTCGTTGCCCGGGTCAGCCAGATCTCCAGCGAGGTACGCACCCGCCGGACCCCCCAGAATCATCCCTATCGCACCGACGACGGTCTGGGTCTTGGACGGAAGCTTGGTCACCGGGTCGTTCTCCGCGGCACCGACGAAGACGTGCCCGCTGCCGACACCGAGGTCCACGGCGCGGTCCACGCCGACTCCCGGACTGCCGACCAGGATGATGTCGTCCACCCCCGGGATCCCTCCGTTGTTCTGGGTCGCGGAGCCTACGGTGAGGGAACCGTAGGAGTGGCCGATGGCCGTGATGTGCGGGTCCTTGTTCTGGTTGGTGGCCGAGATGCCGGCCATGAACTCGTTGTACGCCACAGCACCCTTCTTCGCCCGGCCGGTGCCCGCGACCGCCAGACTGTGCAGCCCGTCCGGCGTCTGCGGGGCGTCGTATCCGAGCCAGACGATCGACGCGGTGGACGGCTCGTACCCCTGGGCACCGATCGCGGTGTCACGGGCCCGTTTGAGACCGCCCTTGGCGAATTCCTCGTCGAGCGAGGTGTTCAGCCCCGGCACATAGGCCGAGACGTGCTGCGAGGTGTCGGGGTTCCCGTAGGAGACGATCGCTCGCCCGTTGCCCTCGTCGCTGATGCCGATCAGGTACATCGGCGGCTGGCTTCCCTCCTGCAACTGCCGTTCGATCTCCCGCACCCCAGCCAGCTGCTTCTTCGACTTCGAGTCGGTCTGCCCCTCCAGTTTGGAGATCAGCGCGGGGAGGTTCCTGCGGTTGGCCGCGTCCCGGTCCGCCACCGGGATGCCGTCCAGGTTGCCGATCCGGTCCGGGGAGAGGTCCAGGTACTGGTCGCGCTGTTGCTGGGTGAGCCCCTTCCACCAGGTCGCGCGCTGAGCCGGGGTGGCGCTGGTCGGGATGCGCTCGTTGAGGTAGGCCCGCTCGGCGTCCCGGACCGCCCCCTCGACACGCGTACCGGACCCGGGCAGCCCGGCGACCGCTCCGCCGCCACCGCCGGACGAGGTGGTCATGTGCCAGGCGGCGGTCATGAACTGACCCTTGTTCCACTGACCTCGCGCGTCGCGTGCGGCCTGGGCGTACTGGTCGGCGATGCCCTTGGCCCGGTCGGCCGGGTGCAGCACCGTGTCGACGGCGCCGCTGACATCGCCCCACAGGCCGTCGTCGCCGACGACTCCGGTGAGGAAGTTGCCGTTGGAGGGGCGGGCGGAGGTCGCGTCGGCGCTGGGTCTACCCGCGTCGACCGGTGAGGTGGAGCCGCCGGTGGCGGATTCGGTGGATCCGGTGGTGTTGGTGGACCCGGTGGTGTTGGTGGATCCGGTGGTGTTGGTGGATCCGGTGGTGTTGGTGGATCCGGTGGTGTTGGTGGATCCGGTGGTGTTGGTGGAGCCGGCGGAGGTTCCGGAGGTGTCTGCGCTGCCGGAGGTGTTTGCGCTCCCGGAACCGCCCGAGGCATCGGTGCCGCCCGTACTGATGTCGCCGGTGCCACTGGTGCCGCCTGACGAAGCGGAGCCACCGGAAGCATCCGACCCCCCGGACGCTCCCGAACCTCCGGATGCGTCCGAGCCACCGGTTCCGCTTCCGCCGGTCACGGTCGAGCCCTCTGCGCCCGCCCCACCGACGGAGTCGGAGCCGCCACCGGTCGGGCCTCCGCCTCCGTCACCCGTGTCCGAGCCCTCGCCGGCGATCACACGAACATCGGGCGGCGGGCAGGCGCTACCGGTCAGTTGGCAGATGGCGTTGCGCATCTCGCCGGTCAATTGGCCGCCGATGCCCGTCGCCACGATCCCACCGATGAGGGCCACGACCACGAGGATCAGGCCCAGGTATTCCATCGCGGTCTGACCGGCATCCCGACGCCACCGAATCATCCGCGCCACGCTGAACGGCCGGTGCTCGAGGCGCTGTTCAGGACTGAGCCCGAACCATTCGCGGGCGCTGGGCCGGAGCAGCAGAACGATGACAGCAACCGGCATCACCAGCTGCGTCACGCCTTGCCCGTCGCTGGCCTCATTCAGTGTGGCCAGGGCGCCGAGGGTGAGCCAGGCGTGTACGGCGAGGAGCCCGCGCCAGATCCAGACACCCCCCGTACGCAGGTAGAGCGACAGGATGAAGCCGGTGATGCCGGGCAGTGCGGCGTACAGCACCATGCCCAGGAAGTGGCCGTCCACCGCATCGACGGACGAGGCCACGACCAGCGCGTCGATCGCACCCACGACGGTGACGACGAAGAGCAGTCGGACGAGAACCAGCACCGCTTGCAGGGGACGCGATAACGACTGCCTGCCCGGACGGACCTCAGCAGCACCCACGTCCGCGCCACCCGGAACCGCTAACTCTCGTATGCCAGACACAACGAGTCTCCCAGCTTGGTGAGTGGGCGCAGCGACACTTCAACGGTGTCTGTATGCGACCACACCAACACGGTGCGCGGCATGGGCCCCTGGACCCAATGCAAGACTCAAATGACGACGTGACTGGCCATCACATACCCTCACTGGCAGGCTCTTTACGGGTCATTGGGGGCTATGCCATGAAATCAGGTAGCCTCGGCGGACCAGAAGTCGGAACGAACGTTGGGGCGGGGAAGGGGATAGACGCCTTCATAGGCGGGTCCGTTCGGCGGAGTGGTGGACTCGGCTACTTCGGACTCTTCCACGCAGGGGCTGTCGACTTCGAAGAACGCTTGTCCCTTGCCTCCGATACTTAGGCTGACCCCGAACCCGTCCTTCGTCTGCGCATAGATTGCCGGAACGTCCGCATTATTGTTTACGGCCTTGATCCTGTATCCGCTCTTACGCCAGAAGCGATCAACCAACCCCAAGAAGCTACCTCTGCGCCCCTCAGAGACTACAGTCATAACGACACGCATGCGAGACACATCACAGCCTCCCACGCTTGTAGGTCCGTGCGCCCACTGAACTTCCGGTTTGATTTCCTTTAATACTGCGTCAAGGATTCCGTCAGCACGGTCGGCCGCATCCTGCATATTCATTCCGGCCCCCCTCTCTCGATCCGGCAAAACGGATCCGTCTGCGCAACCAAACAACGGAACGCACACCAACATCAATATCGCCGCCTGAAATCGATACCTCAACGGAGATCCTCTCTTTTGACCTGATGCGATCTCCCCGCTGCAATCAGGGCGATACTGTCTGCCGATACTGCATCTCGCTGCGGGTCGAAGTACTGAGAGTGAGCCCCGAGAGAGAATCCACTGCTACTGACCAGCGAAGGCCCCTCATCCACAGGGAATCGCTGGGCACCAAATGCGCGACTCGCTGGGTCTCTTCCGAACCAGAGGTCGTCGTCTCCACGGTCGGCGACATCACCTGCCACATAGGCAGCACCCGGCCCACCAGCAATCAACCCCACTAGGCCCACTGCACTCTGCCGCTTTGACGGAAGCTTGGTCACCACATCATTTTCTGCAGCACCGACGAAGACGTGCCCCTTCCCCACACCGAGATCCTCGGCACGATCCACACCAACTCCAGGACTTCCGACCAGAATGATGTCGTCAACTCCTGGAATCCCACCGGCATGCTGCGTAGCAGCCCCCACCGTACGCGAACCATAAGAATGACCAATGGCCGTCAGGTGCGGCCCTCCCTTCTCGTTGGTTGCGGAGATTCCGGCCATGAATCCATTGAATGCTTTCCCACCTTCCTCAGCTCTCTTATCACCCATAACCGATAGACTCGCCAGTCCGTCCGGTGTTTGCGGGGCGTCATACCCAAGCCAGACGATCGCCGCACTGGAGTGATCATACTTAGACACCCCTTTCGCCGTATCCCATGCGCGCTTGAGATCATTTTTGGCAAAATCCTCGTCCAACGAAGTGTTCAACCCCGGCACATACGCTGACACATTCCGAGACGTATCCGGATTCCCAAAGGAGACAATCGCCCGCCCGTTCCCCTCATCCCCGATCCCGAGCAGGAACATCGGCGGCTGCCGCCCCGCCCGCAACTGCCGGTCGATCTCCCTCATCCCCGCCAGCTGCGCCTCCGACTCCGCGTCATCCCGCCCCTCCAGCTTCCCCATCAACAGCTGCAGGTTGTCCCGGTTCGCCGCATCCCGCACCACAGCCGGAATGCCGTCCAAGTTGCCGATCTGGTCCGGGTACACCGCCAGGTACTCCTCGCGCTGTTCGCCCGTCAGGCCGGCCCACCACGCCTTCCGCTCGGCGGGAGTCGCGTCGTGGGGGATGGCTTCCTTCAGGTAACCGCGGGCCGCGTCCCGGACCGCGGACGCGTCGCCCGCCGCGTCGGCCCAGGTGGCGTCGGGTACCTTCAGGCCCTCCTCGGCTCGCAGGCCCCGCAGGATGCGGGCGCACCGCCAGTCGATCTGCGACGCCGTCCGTACCGCCTTCGCCACCCGGTCCGCGATGTCCTGCGCCTTCGCCGCGTTCGGGTTGGGTCCGACGAGGCCCGAGGCCGGCAGCAGGCCCGGCATCGCCTCCGCCGACGCCCTCCCGCCCGGGAGCGGCTTGCCGTCGATCAGGCCCTCGCCGGCCTCCGGATACGTCACCGAGCCATCCCTGTGCACGGTGAATCCCAGACTGTCCGCGTCATCCAGAGCCTCGTTCAACGCCCGCTGCTGTGCACGCAGTTCGTGCGCCATGCTGTTGAGGGCCGTCCGGAGCAGCCCGCACTCCGTGTAGATGTACTGCAGGTTCCGGCTCATCTGCTGCAGCCGGCCGACCGCCGCCTCGGCGGCCAGCCCCCGCTGCGTACCGCGCAGCCCGTTCAGCAGTTGCGTCTCGATCCGGTCCCGGCCCGCGTCGGCACGGTTGCTCGCCTTGCCCCAGCCGTCGGCCGCGCCCTCCAGCTCACCGCACTTCAGGTCCCTCAACTGCGCCCACGTCAGAGTCATCGCTCACCACCACACGCCACCGATACCAACGACGCCTTCACGGCTTCGTCCGTCCCGCCCTGGAGCCGGACCACCGCTCGCAGCTTCCCGGCCAAGGCCCCGCACTCGGCCCGCGCGGCCTCGAACCGCCGCTCCCACGACGCCCGTACGGGTCCCAGTTCCGCCAACGCGGTCAGCCCGTCCGTTCCCGCGTTCAGCCCCTCGTGCGCGATCTCCAGTTCCGACCTCACCGGGCCGAGGTGCGTACACATCGCCTCCGCGCCACCAGCGGCCCGCAGCCAGGCACCGTCGCTGTGCTTCAGCACATCCCCGCCCCCGACCCCACTGCCGTCCCCGCCACCGCCACCCGCATACCCGGCCAGATCGCTCAGCCGCTGCCGCCCCGGTTGCCCCACCACTGCCACTCCGGCCACCCCGTTCCGCCTTGATCGTGGAGCGGCACTGTGCCAAATCCCGTGCCGCCGACACGCCGGGGCGAACACAGCACCCGGCGTGACGCCCCGCGGGACCGGCCTACCGAGCCGCGCGGTTCACCCGAACGGGCTGCCGCTGTGCCCGTTCCCCCTGGTTGACCGGATCCCGCCGACGAGGGTGGTCGCGCCACAACGTTCGCTTCTACAGTGAGTTGGCGAACCGCTGACACACGTGCGTCACAGCAGGCACAGAACGGGGTGCGGTGTGAATCGAGTTGTGGGCGTGCACGGTGTGGGCAAGCAGCTCATGGGGAGCGAGACGCTGCGCAGCGAATGGCTTCCGGCTCTCTCCGACGGGCTCCTCAACGCGGGCGAACAGGACCTGTCCGACGGCGAGTTCGCCATGGCCTTCTACGGCGACCTGTTCCGTCCTCCAGGCCGGACCCTGGCCGTGGGCGACCCCCTGCTCACCGCATCCGACGTCATGGACGGATTCGAACTCGACCTGCTCCTCGCCTGGTGGCAGCAGGCAGCACAGATCGACCCCGCCGTTCCTCCGGCCACCGGCTCCACCACCCTGGCCCGTTCCCCTCGCGTCGCGCAGACGGCGTTACGGGCCCTGCAACGCTCCCGGTTCTTCGCCGACGTCTCGTTACGGGCGCTCGTCCTCGATCTGAAGCAGGTACGCCGCTACCTCCTCGATCCCGACCTGCGTACCGCTGCCCGCCGACGGGTCCAGAAACGGATCGGCCCCGAGACCCGTGTCGTGGTCGGCCACTCGCTCGGCTCCGTCGTCGCGTACGAGGCCCTGTGCGCGATGCCGGGGCACCCCGTGAAGGCGCTGGTCACGCTGGGTTCACCGCTCGGCATGCGGATGGTCTTCGACCGGCTCCTGCCTCGCCCCGGCGCATGGCCCGGCACCCCGGACCCGGGCCATCCCGCACCGGAGCCCCTTCACGAACCGGGATCGGTCGGCGCCTTCCCGCACTGGACCAATGTGGTCGACGAGGGCGACATCGTCGCCTCGGTCAAGGACTTGTCCCTGCTCTTCGGCCCTGCCCTCGACGGCAGGACCGTGCACAACGGCTCCCACGCCCACGACGCGACCGCGTATCTGACGGCCGCCGAGACCGGTTCGGCCGTGGCCGAAGGACTGCGGCACGACCGGGACACCCCCCGCCATGACTGAGTCCGGCTCCGCTCCCCTCCCCCCACGCCGCTATCTCATCGCAACAGCGGTCACCAACTACCCCAAGGTCCCCACCCACCTGGAGTGGGACCGCCCCGACCTCGCGGACGCACGCAACCGGGTCATCGACCTGTTCACCACCCACCTCGCCTACGAGCACGTTTCCGATCTCGGCGTCGACCCCACCGAGGCCCAACTCCTGGCCGCACTAAGGAATTTCAGCAAGTCCCCCGACCGCCGCCCCGACGACCTCCTCGCCGTCTACCTGGCGGGCCACGGCGAAGTCCTCGACGACGGCGAGCACGTCATCCTCACCTCGGACACCGACCCCGACGACATCGACGACGCCCTGCCCACCCTCACCCTGGCCCGCAAGATCCTGCGGGGCACCAAGGTCCGTCGGCTCCTGCTGATGCTGGACACCTGTTTCTCCGGCCAGGGCGGCAATGAACTTCTGGCCGCCATGGCCCATTTGAAGGGCCGATGGAACGACGACGGGGAGTCCGGGCTGGTGATCCTCACCTCCGCCCAGCCCAACGAACTCGCCGAGTCCGGCGCCTTCCCCGAGCTCCTCTCCCAGGCCGTTCAAAGCCTGGCCACGGCCGGTTACACCCCCGAGACACTCGCACTCGACGCCGTCGTCAGCGCGATGAAGAACGCACCGAGACGCCCCGCACACCAG
Organism: Streptomyces sp. NPDC052052; assembly: GCF_040680455.1. NCBI lineage: Bacteria > Bacillati > Actinomycetota > Actinomycetes > Kitasatosporales > Streptomycetaceae > Streptomyces > Streptomyces sp. NPDC052052. Next base: position 119,627 of record NZ_JBFAWU010000022.1, read on the forward strand.
ACGATCGGGCTGGAAATCATCGGCCTGACCGGCACGATCCCGCCGTTCCTGCCCAACCTGCGTCACGGCCGACGGCTCGGCCACTTCGACCTGGCCCTGCAACAGAGACACGAATGGGAACGCCAGGCCGACCGACGTGCCGTCGAGTACGCGAGCCGCTTCCTCAACCGCGCACAGGGCCATTCGGATCCCGACCGGTCGGGCTGGTGGTTCTCCGGCCGCCACGACGCCCTCGCGGACATCTCCCGATGGTTGGTCGACCTGCCGCCCGCGCTGCCCTCGCTCGCCGTCACCGGCGGCCCGGGTTCCGGCAAGACAGCGGTACTCGGCCTCCTGGCCACCCTCAGCGACCCCGAGCGACGTCGTACGGTTCCGCTGGACACCATGGGACTCTCCGCGATCAGCCTTCCGCCGCCGCGCATCCTCGACGCCGCGATCTACGCCCAGAGCCTCACCGACCAGCAGATCCTGCACGGCATCGCCGCCGCCGCCCGCGTCACGGCCGACACCGTGTCCGAACTGGTCGACCAGTTGGAGAACAGACCGGGAACGGCCGGACCCGACCATCGACCACTGACGGTCCTGATCGACGCGATCGACGAGGCCGTCACCCCCGAGAGCCTCTGCCGCAACATCTTGCGCCCCCTGATCGACCCCGGCACACCCCATCTGCGCCTGCTCCTGGGCACCCGCCCCCACCTGCTCGAACGGCTCCTACCGAGAAGCACCGAACGTGTCGGTCCTGCCGCCCGTGAACTCGACGCGTACGCCGGGCAGATCGACCTCGACTCCGCGAGGTACGCCGACCCCGATGCCGTCCATGCCTATGCGCTCCGCAACCTGTGCGGAGCGCACGCCCACTCCCCCTACCTGCACTGCGACGGCGCCCTGCTCACCGCCGTCGCACGCCAAGTGGCCCGAGCGGCGGGCCGGTCCTTCCTCGTCGCCCGGATCACCGCGGGCACCCTCGCCGCCTCGCCGTCGATCCCCGACCCGCACGCCCCCGACTGGATCGCCGCACTGCCGCGGATGCCCGGCGAAGCCATCCACAACGACCTCACCCGACGCCTCGGCGACCGGGCCCCCGAGATCATGGATCTGCTGCGCCCGCTCGCCTTCGCCCAGGGCCAGGGGCTGCCGTGGGAGGACATCTGGGCCCCCGCCGCCTCAGCGGTCTCCGGCAACCGCTACACCAACGAGCACCTGCGGCAACTGCGCACCACCGCCGGCTCGTACATCGTCGAGTCGATCGAGGACGGCCGCTCGGTGTACCGGCTGTACCACGAGGCGATGGCCGAGTACCTCCGTACGGGCCAGGATGCGCAGGCCGTGCACGCGGCCCTCGCCTCGGCGTTGCGCGCAACGGTCCCGTACGGGGCCGATGCCGCCCCGGACTGGTCGCGCGCCCATCCGTACCTCCGCCGCCACGTCGCCACCCATGCCGCGCTCGGCGGCGTACTCGACGAACTGCTGCAGGACCCCGACTACTTGGTCCACGCGACGTGCGACACCCTCACCCCGCAGCTGCGTCTGCTCACCACCGCCGAGGGCCGGCTCCACGGCGCCGTCTACCGGGCGTCGATCGGCACGCACCGACCGTTGCCGCCCGACGAACGGCGGGCGGTCCTCGCGCTCGACGCGGCACGGTACGGGGCGCATGCGACGCGGAAGGCACTCGTCGGCCGCATGGCCGCCCACGCCTGGAAGCCCGTCCACGCGACCGGCGGCAGCGTCTCCCCGGCGATGCACAACATCCTCACGGGCCACACCGGCGAGGTGCTGGCGGTGGCCTGCACCCTGATCGGCGGGCAGACGGTCGCCGTCACCGGCTCGTACGACGGCACCGTGCGGATCTGGGACCTGAGCTCCGGGCAGCCCCTCGGGGAACCGCTCACCGCGCACACCAGCGCAGTCACCGCGGTGACCTGTACACGGATCAACGGACGGCACGTCGCCCTCACCAGTTCGATCGACCGGCCGATGCAGCTCTGGGACCTCGAAACCGGTCGATCCCTCGGTGAGATCACTCTGACCGAGCGCGACAGCCCGGTGGAACAAGTCGTCTGCGTCGAGTTCGACGGACGTCCGGTCGTCCTCACCACATGGCTCCACACCCACCGCACGGTACGCATGTTTGATCTGCACACCCACCGAGGGGTTGGCCCGGCCTTCAACCACCCCCCGGGATGGTTCTACGCGGTGCTCTTCGCGGCGGACGACGGCCGGCCCTACGCCGTCACCAGCGACAGGCAGAGAGTCGTACGGGTGTGGGACCTGAGCAGTGGCCGGTCGATCTCGGAACCCCTGGACTTCCCGGACGGCCCCGCGAAGGCAGCGGCCTGCACGGAGATCGACGGGCGCCCCGTCGCCGTCCTCGGCACCTCCGGGGCACTGCGGGTCGTGGACCTGACCACCGGACACCTCGTCGGCCCGTTCATGACCAGCTCCAGCGCACTGAGCGGACTGGTCTGCACAGAGATCGACGGAGTGCCGATCGCCGTCGCTTCCTCCCACACCGGCGAGATCCAGCTGTGGAATCTGCGCACGCACCAGAAGCACGGCGCCCCGCTCACCGGTCACACCGGCGGGGTGAGTGCGGTGGCCTGTACCCGTCTCGACGGGCGTCCCGTCGCCGTCACCGGCTCGCGTGACCACACCGTTCGGGTGTGGGATCTGGACACCGACCGGTACGTCGGCCGCCCCGCCGTGGGACACAGCGGGGCGGTGAGGGCGGTCTCCTGCAGCGTTCTCGGCGACGAACCCGTCGCCGTCACGATCTCGCAGGACGACACCGTACGGATGTGGAATCTCCGCACGCACGCGCCCATCGACCCGTCCGGCCCGGCCTTCGTCTTCTGGTCGGGGCCGAGCGTCATCACCCAGCTCCGCGGCAGCGCCGTCGCGGTGACGCTGGGCAGCCCCCGGCACCACGATCCCGACTACGTCGTCGTGGTGCGCGACCTGCACGACCTGCGCGGGCCCAGCCGCACCCTGACACGCATGGACCACCCGGTGGTGACACTCTCCTGCGCCCGGCTCGACGGACGCCCTCTCGTCCTCATAGGGGACGTCAACGGAAGCACGCGCGTGCGGGACCTGGAGAGCGGCCGGCCCATCGGCCGCACGATCGCCGGGGACACCGGGACGAGCGAGGCGGCGGCCTGCACCCGACTCGACGGACGGGCCGTCATCCTCATCAGCTACCTCGACGGCAGCCTGCGCCTCCGGGACCTGGAGACCGGTGAGTTCGTGGGCCGGCCGCTCACCGGCCACACGGCGCGCGTGACGGCCGTGGAATGCATCGAGGTCGACGGAGCGCCCGTCGCCGTCACCAGTTCGCACGACAAGACGCTGAGGATGTGGGACCTCACCACCCAACGCCCTCTCGGCCCGCCGCTGACCGGACACACCGACTGGGTGATCGCCATGCTCTGCACCGAACTCGACAGACGCCCCGTCGCGGTGACCGGTTCCCATGACAACACCGTACGGATCTGGGACCTCCAACGCCCCACGGTGCCGCCCACCGTGATCCGGCTGGCGAACCGCTGCTCCGCCCTCGCCTTCTCCGACGGCCGCCTCGTGGTCGCCTTCGGCAACGACGTGGGGTTCTTCACCCGGGAGCGGATGTCCGGGCCGCCCCTCGATCCGTTCTCACAGCCCCGAACGTCGCGGGCGTGAGCCGGACGCCATGGCCCGCACACCCACCGCCCCGGCCCCGGCGCCGTGACCCGGAGCAGATCCCTCACCACGGCGGGCCTCACGCCTCCGCCTCCTTCGCCGCGCACTCCACCCAGAGCAGCTTCCCGCCCTGACCCGGCAGTCCGCTGCGCATGGGGTAGGCGCCCCAGCTCTCCGCGTAGAGGGTGACCAGGTACAACCCCCGCCCGCGCTCGGCAAGTTCCGCGGGGGCTTCGGGGGTCCAGCGGAAGGGGGCGGGGATGTGCGGGTCGGTGTCCCAGACGCTCAACCGGATACGGCTGCGCCCGGCGTCGCGCAGACGCAGGGCGTACGGACCCGAGGAGTGCTGATAGGCGTTGGTGACCAGTTCGCTCGCCAACAGCTCGGCGATCTCGGTGAGTTCACACATTCCGTGGACGCGCAGAACGGTGCGGAGGGTGGAGCGGGCCACACCGGGCGCGCGGGGATCCTGCGGGAGTTGGAGGGTGTACGTCCAGGGCGGGGATACCGTGTCACTGACCATGGAAGTCTCCGTTCACGGAGGGAAGTTGGATCATGCGTTTCCGGTTGCCCGGTGACGAGACCGCTCCGTCGAGCGGGGTACTTCCGGGCGGGTGGCCTGAGCCACAGACTAGGACTCAACATGGAATGCATTCCATGAAGTTCATGAAATGCAGGGCAGATACCCTCGTGTGGGTGACCGATCCGGGGAGCGCGTGATGCCGTCCAGCACCACACCGACAGCCCGCCGCCAGCGACTGGGGGCCGAACTCCGCAAGCTGCGCGAGCGCGCAGGGATCACTGCCACCGAGGCTGCCAGGCTCCTCGGCGGCAATCAGGCGCGTATCAGCAATATCGAAGCCGGCCGTTATGGGGTCAGCGCCGAGCGAGTGCGCACCCTGTCCTGCCACTACGACTGCTCGGATGCGGAGTTGATCAACGCCCTGGCCGGCATGACCGGCGAGCGCAAGCGAGGCTGGTGGGAGGAGTACCGGGAAGTACTCTCCACCAGCTTGCTGGACCTGGCAGAGCTGGAGCATCACGGAACCGCACTGCGCACCTCGCACACAGCCGGACTGCCCGGTCTGCTCCAGACCACGGACCACGCACGCGAGGTCTTCCGCCAGGTCGTTCCGACCCTTCCACCTCCCGAGGTCGAGCACCGGCTTTCTTTCCGCATCAAGCGTCAGCACGTCATCTTCCGAGAAAACCCGGCCCCTTACAGGGCGATCATCCACGAAGCCGCCCTGTGCATGAGGTTCGGCGGGCCCGCCGTGACCAAAGGACAGCTGACGCACCTGCTGACCATGAGCGAGCGAGAGCACATCACGATCCGAGTGATCCCGTTCAAGGCGGGCGGATATCCAGGGTCTGGTCAGCCCATCTACTACGTCCGCGGACCCGTACCGCAGTTGGACACCGTTCAGTTGGATCAGGCACACGGCATCGTCTTCCTGGACTCCGAGGCCCAACTCCACAAATACCGGCAGATCCTGGATCGCCTGGAGACTCTCGCCCTGGATGTTCCCGAGTCGCGCGACCTGATACACACCATCGCCCAGAGCCTGTGAAGGGATCCGAGTTGCCGAATCACCTGTGGCAGAAGTCCTCGTACTGTGGCGAGGGCGAGTCCTGCATACACGTCGCCGCCCCCACCCCTGGCCTCGTCGACCTCACCGAGAGCAGCGACCCCACCGGAGCGATACTCCACACCACCCCCACCGCCTGGACCGCCCTCGTACGCGCCCTCAAGGAGAGCCGCACCTCCGACTGACATCGCAGCCGCCCCCACCCGCCTCGACCGAAGGCAGGCGCCCCCGCGCATCGACGCCAGTGGCGCACCGATCACCCCTCCGGAAACCCCGGAAACGACCACCCCCTCCGCACCGGTTCCAGAACGCCTGTCCCCCTGTCCGGGCGCGTGTCCGTGCGCCTCGCCGTGGGCATGATCGGCCCCATGGATGACGTCCCGGGCCGAATACTCCGCTGGAACTTCTTCATCGGCGGACACCTGAGCGCCTCGGTCCCCGTACGCCTCGTCGAACGCACCGAGGCGGGCCAGCTGGTATGGATGGAGACCGGCACACCGATGTGGCGTACGGAGCTTCCGCGCGGCGCCCACCTGCGGGACATCGCCCCGCACAAGCGCCCCGCCGAGGGCTTCCCCGTGGTCGCGGACCGGTGGCCGATGGGCAGCGCCCTCTTCTACCAGCCGGCCGGCGCCGCCCATTCGGTGCTCTGGCTCTTCGGCCGCAGGCAGAAGTTCCGCGGCTGGTACGTCAATCTGGAGCACCGGATCCACCACGGCGACGACATCGACATCAGCGACCACGAACTCGACATCAACGTGGCGCCGGACCGGAGCTGGTCATGGAAGGACGAGCAGTCCTTCGCCGAAAAGACAGGGGACCCGGCCTACTGGTCGGCCGACGAAGCATCGGCCATCCGCCGGGAGGGCGCCTCGGTCGCACGGCTCGCCGAGGCCGGAACTTTTCCCTTCGACGGCACCTGGTGCGATTTCCGGCCACCCCGGACCTGGACCCGGCCGCCCCGACCGCCCGTCCCACGCCACCCCCTGCTCTGACCCGACGGCTGCTCCGAGCCGGTTCCGTACGGGGCTGCCTCCGCAGAAGATGATCTCGGCCAGGGTGGCGCAATGGCAGTCATTGCCCGGGGTCACTCTCCGTGATACACAGAGTAACCATACGTATTCAGTCACACATCGATTCGATCCGCAGGTCAGAGCGGTCGAGCCGGACAGACGTACGAGATTCAGGTAAAGAGACCCGCCAGCCGTCGTACGAGACCACTTTCATCAGCGAAGATAGAGAGCGACCCATGTCGAGTGACAGGGGCAACGAACTACCCAACAGGGGCGGTGACTTACATGATCCTGGCAGCTGAAAAGGGTGACATCACCACCATCATCGGCGGAATCGCCCCGAACTGGGGGCCGTTCGGGACCCTGGGCAACGAGGCACGCGTGATGATCGAGGTCGTGATGGCCATCGCGATCCTGCTCTGCCTCGGCATCGCGGTCTGGGGCGCGGCGAAGCAGCGCATCGGCGCCACGGCACTGCGCGACACCTTCAGCGCGGAACAGGGCAAGGGGCTGATCGTTGCCGGTCTGACCGGTGTGTTCATCATTGGATCACTGGGCACCTTGTTCACCATCGTCTACGGAATGGCCGTCTGACCGACCGTCGTCCCACGCCAGGGGCTGTTCTGCCCACCGTCCACACCATCCGCCCGTCGTGCCCACCGGCAGAGGTTGCGTCTCCCTGATGTCGAGTCACCACACCGCCTCCGCGCGGGAACCCGCACGGCTACCGTCGTACTACCCGGTCCAGGAAACGGTTGAGGGGGCGCACGCGGCATGAGTCTCGGCGACGAGAACGGCTACGGCAGCGGTTCAGCTCGTATGGACGATGGATACAGCACCATCGGCGGTACGCGCCAGACCCGTACCCGCTTCCCGGACGGCGAGGGCGGCGACGGCTACGGCACCCCCCGCCGCCCCGCCCGCGGCCCCCGCTCCCTCGTCACGGTGGTCGGCGTGGTCGTCCTCCTGATCGCGGCCATCGCGTTCGCGAACATGGGCGGAGGAGACAAGGACGGCAACGGGGGCGGTTCGGGGAGTGCCGGAAGCAAACCGGACGCGTCGTCCACGGCGGCCACGGGGACGAAGCCGGTGACGGGGAAGAACGGTTCGATCCCTTCGGGGTTCGCCCATGACGAGCAGGGGGCGCAGAGCGCGGCGTCCAACTTCGCTGTGGCGCTGGGATCTGTCGGCATGTTCAGGGCAGAAACCCGCCGAAGCATCGTTCAAGCCACGCACGACCCGGCCGTCGTGGAGAGCCTCCTGGCTGCTCTGACGAAGGCCTACTCACCAGGTTTCCTTGAGAACGTCGGCCTCAACGAGAACGGCACCGCTCCCAGCGGCCTGACCTTCGTCTCTCGCACTGTCCCGGTTGGCGCCAAAGTAGTCGAACAGAGGGATGACACAGCCACTGTCGAGGTCTGGTGCACAGGTCTTGTCGGTATGGCCGGACAGGGTTCAACCAAGCCCGTGACCGCGACGTGGTTCACCATCTCGGAAAATCTCAAGTGGATCGAGGGCGACTGGAAGATCGAGTCGTCGAGCCAGACGGAGGGCCCCACACCCGTCAACGGTGACAACAGAGCATCTACCGCAGATGACATCGCTGGCGCAGTTGAGGAGTACGGAGGCTTCACCTATGCCCGGTAACCTCCGTCCACGTGCGCGATCCCTGGCGATGCTTCTGAGCAGCCTGCCAGTCACGGTGATCGCGTTGGCCTCACAAGCCGCTGCGGAACCCTCTCCGTCGCCCACTCCCTCCCCCAGCAAGAGCGACAATGCCTGCGACCTCATCGTCGGGCTCGCCAGGGACTACTGCGAAAAAGGCGACGCAGGCTCCTCCCGCTCCGGCACCTCCACCACCGTCGACGACTCCCTCGACCCCCTGTCCTCCCTCGCCCGCGGCTGCGCCGACGCCGCCGCATGGACCGTCGACAAGCTCAGCGAGGCCGTGAAGGAGACCGCGAACGTCGACTTCACCAACACGGCCTTCCTGCAGCAGTACGGGGTCGTGTTCGCGGCCTCCGCCGTGCTCACGCTCGTCCTGTGGCTGTTCGCCGTCGCCAAGCGCGCCATCCGTGGCGTCCCGCTCACCACCGCGATCTCCGAAGCCGTCGGGTTCCTCTGGCTGACCGTCATCGCCTCCGCCTTCACGCCGCTCATCCTCTACGTGGTGGTGTCCGCCACCGACGGCGTCAGTGACGTGATCGCCTCGGCCACAGGAAACAAGGCCGACCTCTTCTTCGGGTCGTTCGCCGAAGCGCTCAAGAAGAACTCCGACATCGGCGGCGGACCGATCATGCTGATCGTCGTCTCGCTCGTCTCGATCCTCGCCGCGGGCATCCTCTACCTGGAACTCGTCATCCGGGCCGCTCTGCTCTACGTGGGCGCCCTCCTCGGCACCGTCGTCTACGCGGGGCTCGTCGACAAGAACATGTGGGGCCATGTGCGCCGCTGGGCGGGCATCATGATCGCGGTGATCATGGTGAAGCCGGTCATCGTCATCGTCCTGGGGCTGGCCGGCGCACTCTCCGGGGACGACGGGCCGAACGCGTTCTCCTCCGTCGTGTCCGGCCTGGCCATCATCCTTCTCGCGATCTTCGCCTCCGCGATGATCTACCGGTTCGTCCCCGGCTTCGGCGACGAGATCCAGGGCGCCCGCACCAACCGCAAGCAGGCCACCGACGGATCCCAGGCCGCCGCACTGATCAGCTCTCCCGCCGCACTCGTCTCCCAGGGCATCAAGACCCACAGCAGCCGCAGCGGCCAGAACAGCGGTGACAGCAGCGGCGGAGGCGGCGCACGGCCCGCCAACCCGGCCAGCGGCGGCATCGCCGCACACAGCTCCCGCAACAGCGGCTCCGTCACACCGTCGCCGCGCAGCGGATCGGGGCCGACCTCCGGCACCCCCCACGGCAGCCGCTCCCCCCGGGGCGGCGGGTCAGGCAGTTCAGGTAACAACAGCACCGGAGGTGGAGGGCGTTGACGACTCAGGCCCACACGATCACGCCCCGCCGTACGTATCTCATCGGCCGGGCCCGGCCGAACGCGATCGTCGGCAAGAACCGCGAGACCGGCGAGATCGCGCTGATCATCGTCGGCGCGTTCTTCGGCATGATGAGCGGGCTGCTCGTCCCCTACCTGGCCCCTCGGATCGTGCTGCTCGCGGGCTTCCCCCTGCTCGCCCTCGCGATCGTGTACGTCCCGTACAAGCACCGCACCTTCTACCGCTGGTTCGAGATCAACCGCAGCTACAAGCGCACCCTGCGCCGCGGTACGACCTACCGCTCCGCCGCCATGGAGGCGGGCGTCCGCGCCGACGGGCGCGAGGTCGAGATCGGGCCGCCTCCCGGCATCGGCCGGATCAGCTGGCTCGCGGCCCCCTTCGGACCGGACGAGATCGCCGTACTCCTGCACGCCGACCGCCGCACCGTCACCGCCGCGATCGAGATCGAGGGGCCCGGCGTCGGACTGCGCGACAGCGAGGACCAGGAAGCCCTGGTCGATCGGTTCGGCACCCTGCTCAAGCATGTCGCCAACGGTGACGGGTTCGTGACCCGCATTCAGATGCTGGCCCGCACCCTCCCCGCCGACCCCGACGCCCACGCCAAGGACGTCGCCCAGCGCGGCGACACGGCCTCTCCGCGCTGGCTGCAGGATTCGTACGACCAGCTCCAGTCGATGGTCTCCACCTCCAGCGAGCAGCACCGCGCCTATCTCGTCGCCTGCATGCACTACAACCGCGAGCTGGCCGCCGAGGCCAACGCCATGGCCCGTGCCGCCCGCCCCGGATCCGGCCGCAAGCTGGACCGGGACGCCGGCCTCGCCGTCGTCATGGCCCGCGAGCTCACCGACATCTGCGCCCGCCTCGCCGAGGCCGACATCCGGGTGCGCCAGCCGCTCGGCCAGAGCCGGCTCGCCTCCCTCGTGCACTCCATGTACGACCCCGACCACCCCATCGACCACATCCAGGCCATGACCAAGCGCAACGCCTGGCCGGCCGAACTGGACGCGGTCGAGCCGACGTTTCTCCAGGCCAAGACCCGCGAGTCGGCCACCCGCGCGCCCTGGTGCCACTCCACGGCCTGGGTGAAGGAATGGCCGATGACGCCCGTCGGCGTCAACTTCCTGGCCCCGCTCCTCGTCCACACGCCCGATGTGATCCGTACCGTCGCCGTCTGCATGGACCTCGAACCCACCGAGATCGCCATCGAGCGGATGCTGACCGAGAAGACCAACGACGAGGCGGAAGCGAGCCGTCAGGCCAAGATGAACCGCACCGTCGACCCACGCGACATCGCCGCGCACGGCCGACTCGACCAGCGGGGTGAAGATCTCGCGAGCGGCGCGGCCGGAGTGAACCTGGTGGGGTACATCACCGTGTCTTCAAGATCACCGGAAGCCCTCGCCCGCGACAAGCGGACGATCCGCGCCTCGGCCGGAAAGTCGTACCTCAAGCTGGAATGGTGCGACCGCGAGCACCACCGTGCCTTCGTGAACACCCTGCCGTTCGCCACCGGCATCCGCCACTGACCGCAACGAACCCAGAGCACCCAGCACCAAGCACACCCAGAGCACCGAGAGAACCGAGAGAGACGAGAGGGAGGTCGGTCACGCCATGCGGGATCCGCTGTCCGCACTGTCGGACGCCTTCACCACCTTCCTCTTCGGAAAGGTGGAGACGACAAGGCTGCCGGTCCGTACGTCGACCGGCCAGGCCCAGGCCGTCTACCTGCCCACCGCGGCCCCCGGCCTCGGCGACTCCGGCGTGATCATCGGCCGTGAGGTGTACTCCGGCAAGGGCTACATCTACGACCCCTTCCAGCTGTACGGACAGCAGCTGCCCGCCCCGCACTGGCTGGTGCTCGGCGAGTCCGGCAACGGCAAGTCCGCGCTGGAGAAGACGTACGTGCTCCGCCAGCTCCGCTTCCGCGACCGCCAGGTCGTCGTCCTGGACGCCCAGGGCGAGGACGGCGTCGGCGAGTGGAACCTCATCGCCCAGCAGCTCGGCCTCACCCCGATCCGCCTCGACCCGACCTCCGCGCTCAACGGCGGCATCCGGCTCAACCCCCTCGACCCCACGATCACCACGACCGGCCAGCTCGCCCTCCTCCGCACGATCATCGAAGTCGCGATGGGACACGGCCTGGACGAACGGTCGGGCTTCGCGCTCAAGGTCGCCCACGCCTACGTCAACGAGACGATCACCGACCGGCAGCCGGTCCTGACTGACATCGTCGACCAACTGCGCCACCCGGAGCCCGAGTCCGCCGAGGCGATGAACGTCGACATAGACGACGTACGGGCCTGGGGCCTGGACGTCGCCCTCGTCCTGGACCGCCTGGTCGACGGTGACCTGCGCGGCATGTTCGACGGTCCGACGAGCGCCGGCATCGACCTCGACGCCCCGCTGATCGTCTTCGACCTCTCCCACATCGACCGGAACTCGATCGCGATGCCGATCCTGATGGCCATCGTCGGTGTCTGGCTGGAACACACCTGGATCAGGCCCGACCGGAAGAAACGCATCTTCCTGGTCGAGGAGGCCTGGCACATCATCAACTCGCCCTTCGTGGCCCAGCTCTTCCAGCGTCTGCTGAAATTCGGGCGACGGCTGGGCCTGTCGTTCGTGGCCGTGGTGCACCACCTCAGCGACGTCGTCGACGGCGCGGCGGCCCGCGAGGCCGCCGCGATCCTCAAGATGGCCTCGACCCGCACGATCTACGCCCAGAAGGCCGACGAGGCCCGAGCGACCGGACGCGTGCTCGGCCTGCCCCGTTGGGCGGTCGAGATCATCCCGACCCTCACCCCCGGCATCGCGGTCTGGGACGTCAACGGCAACGTCCAGGTGGTCAAACACCTCATCACCGAGGCGGAACGCCCCCTGGTCTTCACCGACCGCGCGATGACCGAGTCCTCCGCGGCCGACCACCTCCCGGAGGACGTACGCGCCGCCGACCTGGAGGCGGAACAGCGCGCGGCACGGATCGAGCACCAGCAACGACTGAACGAGTCGTCCGAGTCAACGGTGGCATGACATGGCAGGGCGCGGCGAGGAACGTACCGACACCGGGGGCGGAGGCATCCCGGACGGTCTGCTGGTCGGCCTGCTGGTCTTCCTGCTCGGGCTGACCCTCCTGGCGTGGACGGCCACCGGCCTGGCCGGACTGCTCGCGCACGGCGCCTGGCCGGAAGGAGTCACCCTCGCTGAAACCCCGCTGGCCATGCGTCAGCTCATCACCACACCGCACGACCTCCCGGGTGCCTGGCCACACAGCCCGGCGGATCAGCTCTCCGGATACGGCCTGTTCTGGGGCCTGTTCATAGGCGAGCTGATGATACTGATGGTGCTGACGGTGTTCGTCCTGGGCGTGGTGGCCCGCTGGCGAGCCGTACGGGCACGTCAGCGGCACGAACGGTCCGCGCACCAGGACGGGACCGTACCGCCCCAGCAGCAGGAGCTCCGGCCCGAGCCCCAGAACCCACCCCGGACCGGAGCAGTACCCCGGCCGACTCCAGTACCGACCACGCCTGCCCCGGAGCATGCTCACGCCCTGGAGCATGCCCCTGCCCCGGAACCCGCCGACGTGCCCGCACCCATCCCTGTGCCCGCACCCGCGCTCGCGGAGCAGACACCGCCGGAGCTGATCCCGCCCGTACTCCCCTCGCCCTGCACCCCGCTCGTGGTGTACGGACCGGCCGCCACCCGCCGACCCACCGTCGTCCGGGCGATCGAGGAGGCCGACGGTCCCGCGCTCGTCGTCACCTCCGACCCGACCGTCTGGGCCGACACGAAGGACGCCCGCGCCAAGCTCGGCCCGGTCCTCGTCTACGACCCAGACCATCTCTGCGACACCCCGGCCCGTCTCCACTGGTCCCCCACATCCGGCTGCGAAGACCCCGACACGGCCGCGGCCCGCGCGATCGCACTCCTCGCCCCGGTCCGGCCGCAGGCCCGCATCGACGCGATGACGGCCGACACCGCGGAGACGCTCCTGAAGTGCTGGCTGCACGCCGCCGCCATCGACGGCCGCCCGTTCCGTCAGGTCCACCGCTGGGCCCTCGGCGGCAGCGCCCACGAGCCAGTACGCCTCCTGCGCACCCACCCCAAGGCGTCCTCCGGTCTCGCCGGCGTGCTGGAGTCCGCGCTCACCGGCCACCCCGAACGCCGCGAGATGGCCCAGGCGTTGACCGTACGCGCGCTCTCGGCACTCTCCTCGGTCCACGTCCGTGAGGCCTGCACACCCCACCGCGCCGATTCGCTCACGCTGGATTCGTTCGCGGACGAGGGGGGCACGCTGTATGTGGTGGGTGAACCGATCGAGGATCCTCGCTCGAACCCCGGAGCGATGCCCCTGCTCACGGCACTCGCCTCGCACGTGGTCGAGCACGGCCGCCGCAGGGCCGCACGGTCACCCGACGGCCGGCTCGACCCACCACTGACACTCGTCCTCGATGACGTCGCCGCGGTGGCACCCCTGCCCCGGCTCCCGGAGCTCCTCTCGGCCGGCGAGGCTCAGGGCCTGCCGACCCTGGCCCTCCTCCGCTCCCGCGAACAGGCCCGCGCCCGCTGGTCCCAGGACCTCACCGGCTCACGCTGAGGACCGTCCCGGGCCTTCTCCCGGGACAGCCGTATGTCACCCGCCGACGACCTGGAGGCTGCCCGTGACACGGACCGCGTCCTCGGTGTCGAGACCGAGCCGGCTCGCCCAGGCAAGGGCGTCATCGAACGTGGCATCAGCATCGGCCAGCAGGGCGGCGGCGAGAGTCGACGGCGCCTTGCCCGCGCCCAGCAGAGTGGCCCACTGGCCTCCGGGTAGATCGCTTACACGAAGCGGGCTCTGCCAGAAGCAAGCGTCCTCCGCACCCGGGCTCCCGACGCCCCGCGGCTACAGCGCCCGCTCCACCGCGTACTCGAGATCCCGGGCAGACGGATCGCCGGGCATCGGCACCGACTGCCCGGTGGCCACGAAGCCGATCCGCCGATAGACCGCCGCAGCCCTCTCGTTGTCCTGGTGCACATACAGCCGCACCCGCTCGATCCGCGGCTCCTCCAGCGACCAGGCCCAGTCCATCCCGGCCCGGAAGAGTTCCTCGGCCAGCCCCTCGCCCCGCGCCTCGGGCCGCACGAACACGCCGACCACATGGGCCTGATGGACCTGGGCCCCGTCCCCGAACCGCGCCTTGACGTCCGGCCGCTCGATCAGCACGGTGACGCTGCCGTCCCACCGACCGTCGGCCGCGATCGCAACGAACTGCCGCACTTCACCACTGCCGGCCTCCGACGCACCGAGCGCCCGCTCCTGCCAGAACGCATCGGACTGGGCCACACCCTGCTCGTGTGTCTCCAGAAAGGCAATCGGCGCCACCGGGTCCTGCAGGGCAGCCAGCCGCAACTCCTTGACCAGGCGCCATTCATCGGCACGCACGGCTCGAATCACATGTTCCATCCGCCGATCCTGCCCGCGGCCCCCCGAGCCGTGCAACCAACATTCCCGGCCCCCGCGCCGACCTCGGCCCGACCCGAAAAGGTCGTAAACGCAGAAAAGCCCCGTGCCACAAGGGCACGGGGCTTCCCGTAAAAGAAGTTCGGCGGCGTCCTACTCTCCCACAGGGTCCCCCCTGCAGTACC
>NZ_JBFAWU010000023.1:0-132388 GCF_040680455.1 Streptomyces sp. NPDC052052
GACCCCGGATTCCCCGTCACGGTCGGCGAGCGGGTCTCGGTCGGGCACAACGCCGCCCTTCCGCTCCTCACACGACCGGACGGGACCACCTGTGTACGGGGCATGTACGGATCAACGTGCCTCTCGAACATCGTCGCGGTTCCGGATAGCCTCCAGCCATGTCCCATGGTCAGTGGTACCCGCCGGAATGGCCCGACCGGATCCGGGCACTCGCCGCAGGCGAGCTGACGGCCGCGACCCCGAAGAGGGCCGCCACCGTGATGCTGCTCCGGGACCCTGCCGAGGGCACCGGAGCCGGCCCTGCCGTCCACATGCTGCGTCGCCGCGCCTCCATGGCTTTTGCCGGCGGGGCGTACGCCTATCCGGGTGGCGGAGTCGACCCGCGCGACGACGACCGGCTCGTCGGCTGGTCCGGGCCCGCGCTGGAGAGCTGGGCCGAGCGGCTCGGAGTCGATACGCCGGCCGAGGCGCAGGCCATCGTCTGCGCGGCGGTCCGTGAGACGTACGAGGAGGCTGGTGTCCTCCTGGCCGGGCCGACCGCCGACACGGTCGTCAGCGACACCACGGGCGCCGACTGGGAGGCCGAGCGCGAGGCGCTCGTCGCCAGGGAGCTGTCCTTCGCGGAGTTCCTGGACCGGCGCGGCCTGGTGCTGCGTTCCGATCTGCTGGGCGCCTGGGCGCGCTGGATCACCCCCGAGTTCGAACCGCGCCGCTACGACACCTGGTTCTTCGTCGCCGCGCTCCCCGAGGGACAGCGCACCCGCAACGCCTCCACGGAGGCCGACCGCACGGTGTGGATCGGGCCCGCAGAGGCCGTCGAGGGGTACGACAGAGGCGAGCTGCTCATGATGCCGCCGACCGTGTCGACGCTGCGGAGCCTGAACCCGTACGGCACCGCGGCCGAGGTCCTGAAGGCGGCGGACTCCCAGGACCTCACCCCGGTACTTGCACAGGCGCGGCTGGAGGGCGACGCGTTGGTGCTGAGCTGGCCGGGACACGACGAGTTCACCCAGCACATCCCGAACGGGCCGGCCGGCACCGGCGATGCGGGAGACGGTGCCCCATGAGCGAGGCGACCGCACTGCCAGGGCAGCCCCGCGGCGGAGTGCTGTCCGGTCCGGCCACCGCCCGGACCGTCAACGTCCTCGCGCCCAACGCCTCGCCGATGACGCTGGACGGCACCAACACCTGGATCGTCGCCGAGCCCGACTCCGATCTCGCGGTGGTCATCGATCCCGGCCCGCTGGACGACACGCATCTGCGGGCCGTCATCGACACCGCCGAGCGGGCGGGCCGCCGGATCGCGCTCACCCTGCTCACCCACGGGCACCCGGACCACGCGGAGGGCGCGGCGCGCTTCGCCGAGCTGACCCGTACGAAGGTGCGCGCCCTGGACCCGGCGCTGCGCCTCGGTGACGAGGGGCTGACCACGGGCGACGTGATCACCACGGGAGGCCTGGAGCTGCACGTCGTGCCGACTCCCGGGCACACCGCGGACTCGCTCTCCTTCCATCTGCCTGCCGACCATGCGGTGCTGACGGGGGACACGGTCCTGGGGCGCGGCACGACGGTCGTTGCGCACCCGGACGGGCGGCTCGGCGACTATCTCGATTCGCTGCGCAGGCTGCGTTCGCTGACCGTCGACGACGGCGTGCACACGGTGCTGCCGGGTCACGGTCCGGTGCTGGACGACGCGCAGGGCGCGGTCGAGTTCTACCTCGCGCACCGTGCGCACCGGCTGGCACAGGTGGAGACGGCGGTCGAGGCGGGGTACCGGACGGCGGCCGAGGTGGTGGCTCAGGTGTACGCGGATGTGGACCGGTCCCTGTGGCCGGCGGCGGAACTCTCGGTGCTGGCGCAACTGGAGTACCTGAGCGAGCACGGACTGATCCAGGAGGGTCCGGGACGGAATTCCTGAGGGTCGCTTGCGAGCCAGGAGGGTCAGGGAGCGGCCGTGCAGTCGTCGCGAGCCCGGCAGGATCCACAGGAGGCTCCTGGGGCGGGCCGGTGCCGGAGAGCCAGGTCCAGGAGGAGTGGTTCCGGGCGGGCACGCGTGAGGCCCTGCTGCGCAGCAGGGCCTCGGATGCGTATGGAGACGGTGTCCGATCGGGGCGGACCGGCGTCAGCGGGACCGCTTCGCCAGGCGCTCCACGTCCAGCAGGATCACGGCGCGCGCCTCCAGGCGCAGCCAGCCGCGTCCGGCGAAGTCGGCGAGTGCCTTGTTGACCGTCTCGCGGGAGGCGCCGACCAGCTGGGCCAGCTCTTCCTGGGTCAGGTCGTGGACGACGTGGATGCCTTCCTCGGACTGGACGCCGAAACGACGCGACAGGTCGAGGAGGGCGCGGGCGACGCGGCCCGGTACGTCCGAGAAGACCAGGTCGGACATCTGGTCGTTGGTCTTGCGCAGTCGGCGGGCGACGGCGCGCAGCAGGGCCGTGGCCACCTCGGGGCGGGCGTTCAGCCAGGGCTGGAGGTCGCTGTGGCCGAGGCCGAGGAGCTTGACCTCGGTCAACGCGGTCGCGGTGGCGGTGCGCGGTCCCGGGTCGAAGAGCGACAGCTCACCGATCAGCTCGCCGGGGCCGAGGACGGCCAGCATGTTCTCGCGGCCGTCGGGGGAGGTGCGGTGGAGCTTCACCTTGCCCTCGGTGACCACGTAGAGGCGGTCGCCCGGTTCGCCCTCGTGGAAGAGCGCGTCGCCGCGCGCGAGGGTCACCTCACTCATCGAGGCGCGGAGCTCCGCGGCCTGCTCGTCATCGAGCGCCGCGAAAAGCGGGGCGCGCCGCAGAACGTCGTCCACGAAATCTCTCCTTGTCGGCCTGTTCAGGGAACCGTGGTCCCCATCATGCCGGACGGTAAAACAGTGCGATCAATCACAAACCAGTTTGACGCACGGACGTGCCGAACCGTGAGGCAGGGGGGCCGATCGGGGGTGCGGGCGCGGTGACTGGGGCGAATGTCAGTGCGTGGCCCTAGGCTGGGCGGGTGTCCAATTCGCCGGTGAGAGCGCAGGCCAGAGGGGCTGATGGGGTGTCGGAAGGCCGTGATTCCGCTGTGGGCGAACAAGGTGCGCGTCGCCCGAAAAAGGCGACAAATCGACCCACTGGTGAGAAGCTTCCGGGGACCGGAGAGGCGGGAGAGAAGAGCTCGACGGGGCCGGCGGCCAAGCCTGCTGTGAAGCCCGCGGCCAAGCCTGCTGGGCGGTCCGCGGCCAAGCCTCCCAAGCGGTCTGCGGCCAAGCCTGCCGCGAAGCCCGCCGCACGGACCGCGTCGAAGTCCGCCGCACGGACGGAGTCGAAGTCCACCGCCGCATCGGGCGGGAAGGCCGGCACCCCACGGGAATCCCGCCTGGCGATGGTCCGCCGGGCCCGCAGGATCAATCGCGAGCTGGCCGAGCTCTATCCGTACGCCCACCCCGAGCTGGACTTCAGGAACCCCTTCGAACTGCTCGTCGCCACGGTTCTCTCCGCCCAGACCACCGATCTGAGGGTCAACCAGACCACTCCCGCGCTCTTCGCCGCCTATCCCACCCCCGAGGACATGGCCGCGGCTGTTCCGGAGGAACTGGAAGAGCTGATTCGGCCCACCGGCTTCTTCCGTGCCAAGGCCAGGTCGCTGATAGGCCTCTCCGTGGCTCTGCGGGACAGGTTCGGCGGAGAGGTGCCGGGCCGGCTCGCCGATCTCGTCACGCTCCCGGGAGTCGGTCGCAAGACCGCCAATGTCGTGCTCGGGAACGCCTTCGGCGTGCCGGGGATCACGGTGGACACCCATTTCGCACGTCTGGTCCGCCGCTGGAAGTGGACGGATCAGGAGGACCCCGAGAAGATCGAGGCCGAGATCGCCGCGATCTTCCCGAAGAGCGAGTGGACGATGCTCTCGCACCGTGTCATCTTCCACGGCCGTCGCATCTGCCACGCCCGCAGACCCGCCTGCGGCGCCTGTCCCATCGCCCCGCTCTGCCCGTCGTACGGAGAGGGCGAGACGGACCCGGACAAGGCCAGGAAGCTGCTGAAGTACGAGATGGGTGGTCAGCCCGGTCAGCGGCTGAACCCTCCGCCGGACTACCCGGGCAGACCCGCACCAGCCCGGGGAGCCGGCTGACATACGACGCCCGCGCCGGAACGAAATGCGTGGCGACAGGCGTTGTGAGACGAGGGGTGCCGATGAAGACACACGATCAGAGCACGCACGAACAGGCCGCTCGCGCGGCCACCGCAGGCCACGAGGCCGCCGTCACCGTCACGACCCAGGGGCTGCCCGACTGGCTCGACCCCGTCGCCCGCGCCGCGCGGACGATCCGGCCGAGGCAGCTCAGTGCCTTCCTGCCGCCCGAGAGCGGCACAGGGCGGCAGTCCGCCGTGCTCGTCCTCTTCGGAGAGGGCGAGCGCGGTCCTGAGCTGCTCCTCATGGAGCGGTCCGGAAGCCTGCGTTCCCATGCCGGGCAGCCGTCCTTTCCCGGCGGCGCCCTGGACCCGGGGGACGGCGACCAGGCCACCACGGGGCCGCTCAGGGCCGCTCTGCGGGAGGCCCAGGAGGAGACCGGCCTCGATCCCAGCGGTGTCCAGCTTTTCGGGGTGCTACCCCGGCTCTACATCCCGGTGAGCGGTTTCGTCGTGACTCCGGTACTCGGCTGGTGGCGGTCGCCCAGCCCGGTGGGCGTCGTCGATCCGGGTGAGACGGCCCGGGTCTTCACCGTTCCCGTGGCGGATCTCACGGATCCGGCCAACCGTGCGACCGCGGTCCACCCGAGGGGGCACCGAGGTCCGGCATTTCTGGTCGAATCCGCCCTGGTCTGGGGTTTCACGGCCGGCGTGATCGACCGGATCCTGCACTTCGCGGGCTGGGAGCTTCCGTGGGACACCTCCAGGCAGGTGCCGCTCGACTGGCGCGCATGACAGGCTGACTCCCGTGCTGCGCTGTCCGGTCCTGCCCGGACCCAGTCGAAAAACGGGCCCGGTGACGAATCTGCGAGGCTATTGACGGTGAACGTGCTGGACATCCTGCTGCTGGCCGGCGCCGTGTGGTTCGCGGTCATCGGCTATCGCCAGGGGTTCGTCGTCGGCATCCTGTCGGTGATCGGGTTCCTGGGCGGTGGCCTCGTCGCCATCTATCTGCTGCCGGTCCTGTGGGACCAGATGACGAACGGCTCCGAGGTCTCCTCGACAGCGGCCATCGTCGCCGTCGTCATCGTGATCGTCTGCGCCTCGGTGGGGCAGGCCTTCACCACCCACCTCGGGAACAAGCTCCGCCGGTACATCACGTGGTCGCCCGCGCGTGCCCTCGACGCCACCGGTGGTGCCCTGGTCAATGTGGTCGCGATGCTGCTGGTCTCCTGGCTGATCGGCTCCGCGCTGGCCGGTACCTCACTGCCCACCCTGGGCAAGGAGGTGCGCAATTCCTCCGTTCTGCTCGGCATCTCCCGGGTGATGCCCGCTCAGGCATCCACCTGGTTCACGGACTTCTCCTCGGTCCTCGCCCAGAACGGCTTCCCGCAGGTGTTCAGCCCCTTCGCCAACGAGCCGATCACCGAGGTCCAGGCCCCGGACCCGGCGCTGGCCGGCAGTCCCGTGGCGGCGAGTGCCAAGAACTCCATCGTCAAGGTCGTCGGTACGGCGCCGAGTTGCGGCAAGGTCCTCGAAGGCACCGGCTTCGTCTTCGCGGACCGCCGTGTGATGACCAATGCCCATGTCGTCGGCGGTGTCGACGAGCCGACCATCCAGATCGGCGGCCAGGGGCGGCTGTACGACGCGAAGGTCGTCCTCTACGACTGGCAGCGGGACATCGCCGTACTCGACGTACCGGAACTCGACGCGAAGCCGTTGCAGTTCACCGACACCGATCACGACGCCGTCACGGGGAACAGCGCCATCGTCGCGGGCTTCCCGGAGAACGGCTCGTACGACGTACGGGCCGCACGCGTCCGGGGGCGCATCGACGCCAGCGGTCCGGACATCTACCACCGGGGCACCGTCCGCCGCGATGTGTACTCGCTCTTCGCGACCGTCCGTCAGGGCAACTCCGGTGGACCGTTGCTGACCCCTGACGGCAAGGTGTACGGAGTCGTCTTCGCGAAGTCGCTCGACGACGCCCATACCGGCTACGCGCTGACCGCCGACGAGATCCGCCAGGACATCGCCCATGGCCGATCCGCCACCCAGGAGGTCGACAGCCAGGGGTGCGCGCTCTGAGCCCCACCCCGGCAGGCACGGGAATCCGTCCGGCGCCACTCCGCCGGACGAGGGCCCGGACAGCACGGCACTGCCGCGTGGCAGTCCGGGAAGGAACGGAAGCCCCGCCCGGCCGGTGAACGCTCATCGACCGGGCGGGAGCGGACATCAACCGCGTGGATGGCGCAGCCGTGCCGAGACCCAGCGGGCCCTTCGGCGCAGAATGCACGGAATGCCCAGCTGGGGATCATGCAGGACATGCGTGGCGTGTACCTGGCCCTGGGGAGTGCCCCCCTCATGAGTGCTCGGACTCGCCGAAGCGGTCGAGCGACGGTTGCGTGTTGCGTCACCGAAGTCGTACGTCCAGCCCATACCTCGACGTCTGCCCGTGCCCCATGGTCGGTAACCGCCCGTCCGTCAGCCAATTGGCCTATGCGCCGGGCAAGTGGCTGTTCGGTGGACAACCGGGTCCGCACAGCTACCGATCGGGCTCGGAATCCTTGAGCCAGTTGATGAGTTCGGTCGAGAACGCGTCCGGATCCTCCTCATGGGGGAAGTGCCCCAGACCGTCGAAAAGTCGCCAACGGTACGGCGCTTCGACATACTCGCCGGACCCCGCCGCGCTCCGTGTGCGGACCGCCGGATCGAGTGAACCGTGCAGATGCAGTGTCGGTACCCGCACCGGTCGCTTCATGCGCCGGTTGAACTGGATTCCGTCCGGGCGGGCCAGCGAGCGCACCATCCAGCGGTACGGCTCGATCGAGCAGTGGGCCGTCGACGGGATGCACATCGCGCGCCGGTAGATGCTGACCGTCGCGTCGTCGGGGAACTCAGGGGTCCGGGGGCCCGCCCAGTCGCGGATCAGCCGACCCACCAATGCTCCGTCGTCCGCGACGAGCTGACGCTCCGGCACCCACGGGCGCTGGAAGCCCCAGATGTACGAGCCTGCGCGGGACTGGGCGAAGTCGGAGAGCATCGAGGAGCGCCAGCGACGCGGATGAGGCATCGACGAGACCACGAGGCGGCGTACCAGCTTCGGTCGCATCACCGCGGCGGTCCAGGCAAGGTAGCCACCCATGTCATGACCCACCAGGGCGGCGTCCGGTTCACCGAGCGAGCGGATCACACCGGTGATGTCGAGTGCCAGGTTGGCGGGGTCGTAGCCACGGGGCGTGCGGTCACTGCCGCCGACCCCGCGCAGATCCATGGCCACGGCACGGAAGCCGGCCTCGGCCAGCGCGGTGAGCTGATGACGCCAGGTCCACCAGAACTGCGGGAAGCCGTGCAGCAGCAGCACCAGAGGGCCTTCGCCGAGTTCGGCGATGTGGAACCGGGCGCCGTTGGCCGCCACGTCCCGATGGGTCCACGGCCCGTCGATCCGCACCGGCTCGCCGGAACCGGCCGGCCCGGGGGAATCCGGCAAGCCGGAAGGGGGCGTGGGAGCCGCCGGGTCCGGGCGGCCAGTGCGGTCCGAGCCGTCCGGGTCGGCCCGGTCGGCCGGGCAGGTCAGGCTCTCCTTGCCCGCTCGGTCTTCCGGGTGTGCCCGGTCTTCTGCCCGGTGTTCCGGTTGCGCCCGGTCCTCCGGGCCTGTCCGGCCTTCCGGGCCTACCGGGTCGGATGCGCTGGAATCGGGGACCGTCATGCGGACGAGCGTGCCACAGCGGACGCCTTGTCCTTGACCGGTGCCTGCTCCAGAGCCTTGCCCGTCCGGGTGCCGCCCGTGACAGCCGGATGGCTCTCCCCGGCCGCCACAGCGGGCCTCGGGTGCGGCTTGACGCCCTGCAGCACGGACGCCGTCTGCTTGGCCGAAGCGATGGACTTGGCCGGCGGTTTCACCTTCTTGAACTTGGCGAGGGCGAACAGGCCGAGCAACGCCCCCAGCACGATGAACGCGACGCCCACGATCAGGAACGACCAGGCCAGGCCGAGCCCCAGGTTGTGGATTCCGTACGCCGCCGCGAAGCTCAGCACCGGGATCGAGAACAGAAGCAGGACGCCCGCGATGATGGACACCACGCTCCCGGTGACGCCGCGCTTGACGTCCAGCCGCACTTCGGCCTTGGCCAGGGCGATCTCGTCGTGCACCAGTGCGGACATCTCAGCCGTCGCCGCGGCGACCAACTGCCCGAGACTGCGGTCGGTGCTGCCCGCGTTGTTGCCGGGGTCACTCATCCCTGACTCCCTCTCCTGTTTCTGCGCTCCTGCGCTACACATCTGGTGTCAGATCATGCCGGACTGTCCGGCTTGCTGCGCGCTGCCCCCGCCAGTCGGGCAAGGCGGCGGTGCTCGGCAGCCTTCTTCTCGTAGATCGCGGCCATCCGCAGGTGGTACTCCGGGTCGTCCTGCTCGTAGACGTCGGGTACGCCGTCCTGGTCCTCGTCGAGCTCCTCCGCCTCGTGCAGTGCCTGGTACTTGCGTACCCGGATCTTGAGCAGCACACCGGAGAAGAGGGCGGCGATCAGGGAGCCGAGCAGCACGGAGGCCTTGGCCGCGTCGATCATGGCTTCGTCACCGGCGAAGGCCAGCTCCCCGATGAGCAGCGAGACGGTGAAGCCGATCCCGGCAAGGGCGGCCACCGCGAAGACGTCGGCCCAGGCCAGGTCCTTGCTCAGCTCCGCCTTCGTGAACCGGGTGACCAGCCACGTACCGCCGAAGACGCCTATGGTCTTGCCGACGACGAGGCCGAGGACGATACCGAGCGTCTCGGGCCGGGTGAAGACGCCCGCCAGTGCGTGGCCGGAGAGGGAGACACCGGCTGAGAAGAGAGCGAACAGCGGCACGGCGACACCGGCCGACAGCGGGCGGATCAGGTGCTCGATGCGCTCGCCGGGGGAACGGGTCTCGTCGTCCCGTGGGGTGCACCGGAGCATCAGCCCCATGGCGACACCGGCGATGGTGGCGTGGACGCCGCTGTTGTACATCAGGCCCCAGATGACCAGTGCCAGCGGTACGTAGACGTACCAGCCGCGCACATTCCAGCGCAGCAGGAGGTAGAAGACGGCGAGGCCGACGAAAGCGCCGATCAGCGCCATGAAGTTGATCTGCTCGGTGAAGAAGACCGCGATGATCAGGATCGCGCAGAGGTCGTCGACGACCGCAAGGGTCAGCAGGAAGGCGCGCAGCGCGTTGGGCAGCGAGGTGCCGATGACGGCGAGTACGGCGAGGGCGAAGGCGATGTCGGTGGCGGTGGGCACGGCCCAGCCGCTCGTGGAACCCCCGCCGGTCAGCGTCACGAGTGTGTAGACGACAGCCGGGACCGCCATACCGCACAGTGCGGCGGCGATCGGGAGGACGGCAGCCTTGGGGTCGCGCAGTTCGCCCGCGACCAGTTCCCGTTTGAGTTCGACGCCCGTGACGAAGAAGAACACCGCGAGCAGTCCGTCCGCGGCCCAGTGCTCCACGGAGAGGTTGAGGCCGAGCTGCCCGGGCCCGAAGTGGAACTCGCTGACGGCCGAGTAACTGGATCCGAACGCATTCGCCCACAGCAGGGCCGCTATCGCGGCGACCAGCAGGATGACGCCGCCGACGGTCTCGGTGCGCAGGGCGTCCGCGAGAAAGTTCCGCTCAGGGAGGGGCAGGCGCCCGAGAAAGGTGCGGCGGGAGGGAGACGGGGTGGGGGCGGGCGCGGCCACGAGTGAGGACCTCCGGGTCGGTACGGCAGCGATGGCATGGCTGA
Source organism: Streptomyces sp. NPDC052052 (assembly GCF_040680455.1). NCBI lineage: Bacteria > Bacillati > Actinomycetota > Actinomycetes > Kitasatosporales > Streptomycetaceae > Streptomyces > Streptomyces sp. NPDC052052. The sequence goes on from NZ_JBFAWU010000023.1 coordinate 9,841, forward strand.
TGCACTTGCCGACCAGACTTCCCGGCACACCCTGTGAAGATCTCTTATTGCCTTGTTGATACGACTGCCACTGTACCGGTGGTGCGCGGGGAACCGTCCGTTGATCTTCGCCCTGGATGCCCGGGGGCACCCGGCTCGTTGCCGGATGCCCCCGGTGGACGTACTCGCTGCGGTGGGACCGTTGGGTTCCGTCCGCTGTGGCGGGCCCGTTGGGTTCCGTCCGCTGTGGCGGGTCCTGCTGCGGTCAGTCCTCGGAGGAGGACGACGGCAGCTGGGTCTGGATGAGGTCCATCACCGAGGAGTCGGTGAGCGTCGTGACGTCACCCAGCTCACGGTTCTCGGCGACGTCACGCAACAGTCGCCGCATGATCTTGCCCGAGCGGGTCTTCGGCAGTTCGGCGACAGGGAGGATCCGCTTCGGCTTGGCGATCGGGCCGAGCGTGGCGCCCACGTGGTTGCGCAGCTCCGCGACGAGCTCGTCGGAGGCGGAAGCGCTGCCGCGCAGTATCACGAAGGCGACGATGGCCTGGCCGGTCGTCTCATCCGCGGCGCCGACCACGGCGGCCTCGGCGACCGAGGGGTGGGACACGAGCGCGGACTCGACCTCGGTGGTCGAGATGTTGTGCCCGGACACGAGCATCACGTCGTCGACCCGGCCCAGCAGCCAGATGTCGCCGTCCTCGTCCTTCTTGGCGCCGTCGCCCGCGAAGTACTTGCCCTCGAAGCGCGACCAGTAGGTGTCGATGAAGCGCTGGTCGTCGCCCCAGATGGTGCGGAGCATCGACGGCCACGGCTCGGTGAGGACGAGGTAGCCGCCCCCGCCGTTCGGAACCTCGTTGGCCTCGTCGTCGACGACCGTGGCGGAGATACCGGGCAGGGCGCGCTGGGCGCTTCCCGGCTTGGTCTCCGCGACGCCCGGCAGCGGCGCGATCATCATCGCGCCGGTCTCGGTCTGCCACCAGGTGTCCACGATCGGGCACTTGTCGGCGCCGATGTGCTTGCGGTACCACATCCAGGCCTCGGGGTTGATCGGCTCACCGACCGAGCCCAGGACCCGGAGGCTGCTCAGGTCGAACTTGGCGGGGATGTCGTCACCCCACTTCATGAACGTACGGATCGCGGTCGGCGCGGTGTAGAGAATCGTGACGCCGTACTTCTGCACGATCTCCCAGAAGCGTCCCTGGTGGGGGGAGTCGGGCGTGCCCTCGTACATGACCTGCGTCGCGCCGTTGGCCAGCGGGCCGTAGACGATGTACGAGTGACCGGTCACCCAGCCGATGTCGGCGGTGCACCAGAAGACATCGGTCTCCGGCTTCAGGTCGAAGACCGCGTGGTGCGTGTACGCAGCCTGCGTGAGGTAGCCACCGGAGGTGTGCAGGATGCCCTTCGGCTTACCCGTGGTGCCGGAGGTGTAGAGGATGAAGAGCGGCTGCTCCGCGTCGAAAGCCTCGGGGGTGTGCTCGGCGGACTGCCGACCGGTGATCTCGTGCCACCAGACGTCGCGGCCCTCGGTCCAGGCGGTGTCCTGGCCGGTGCGCCGCACCACGAGGACATGCTCGACGTTGTCGATACGGGAGACGGCATCGTCCACCGCGGGCTTGAGCGCGGACGGCTTGCCGCGGCGGTAGCCACCGTCGGCGGTGATGACGACCTTCGCGTCGGCGTCCTGGATGCGAGCGGCGATGGCGTCGGCGGAGAAGCCTCCGAAGACCACCGAGTGCGCGGCGCCGATGCGGGCGCAGGCCAGCATCGCGATGGCGGCCTCGGGGATCATCGGGAGATAGACGGCGACCCGGTCGCCCTTGCGGACACCGAGCTCGGTGAGGGCGTTCGCGGCGCGGGAGACCTCGTCCTTCAGATCGGCGTAGGTGATGGCGCGGCTGTCGCCGGGCTCGCCCTCGAAGTGGATGGCGACCCGGTCGCCATGGCCGGCCTCGACATGGCGGTCCACGCAGTTGTACGCGACGTTGAGCTGGCCGTCCGCGAACCATTTCGCGAAGGGCGGGTTGCTCCAGTCGAGCGTCTCGGTCGGCTCCGTGGCCCAGGTCAGGCGACGGGCCTGCTCGGCCCAGAAGCCCAGCCGGTCCGCCTCGGCCTGCTCGTATGCCTCCGCTTTGACGTTGGCATGGGCGGCCAGATCGGCAGGCGGTGCGAACCGCCGCTCCTCCTTGAGCAGATTGGCCAGGCTTTCGTTGCTCACGACATCTCCCATTCCCAGGGTGTCCGTTGTGTCCCGAGGCATAGCTCATCAGGCCGTGGGCCGGGTGACAAGTGTCTGCTCGAAATTGGTTTAGACCTGTGTTTCGTGTATAGGGGCACGATTCCGCCTCCACGGGGGAACCGGCTCGGCTCGGCGCAGTGCGCTGCGCCGAAGGGCGAAGCGGCGCGAGACGAGGCGGTGCGGAGAGAGGTGTGGAGGCGGGACCACAAGGTCTCACGGCCCGGGGACGATTCCGGTTCAGACGCGAGTACGTTCCCACTGCCGTGCCGGATGGAACACCCGGCACGGCAGTGGGCCTGCGCGTGCGTGTACGTGCATCGGTCGGGGGCAGGGTCGGTCAGGGTGCGGTGGTCGTCGGTGTGGTGCCGGTCAGGGCGTGGGGATCGGTTACGGCGTTGGAATCACCAGGGTCCACGCGGTCGAACACCTCGCCGGGTGCGGGCCCGGCGCCGGCTCCCTCGGCCAGCAGATAAGCCTGCGCCTCGCCGACATGGAAGTACATTCCGTGCAACTGGAGCGTGCCCTCGCCGAGCCTCCGCGCCACCGATTCGTAAGCCCGCAGATGGTCCAACTGCTGGACCACATTGGTGAGGCAGAGCTGTTCCAGTGTGTCTGCCGACGGCCGGTCGGAGATCCGGACCGAGGCGCGATGCCGGGAGGACACACGCTCCACGCTCGGCAGTCCATGTCTCAGCCAGCGCCACAAGGATGTCGGGGGAGTGTCCGGGGAGGGCCTGGTGTCGAGCAGCGCCTGCATTGCTCCGCAACCGGAGTGTCCGCAGACGGTGATGGACTCCACCTTCAGCACTTCCACCGCGTACTCGATCGCGGCGCCCACCGAGTAGTCACTCGAATCGTCGTGCGGCAGAGGAATCAGGTTGCCGACGTTCCGCACGGTGAAGAGGTCTCCCGGACCGCTCGCCGTGATCATGCTGGTGACCAGACGGGAGTCGGCGCAGGTGATGAAGAGCTGAGAGGGGCGTTGGCCCTCGCGGGCCAGCCGGGCCAGCTCCTGCCGTACCAGCGGAGCGGTGTTCCGCTGGAAGGAACTCAGGCCGCTGAAAAGGCGAGTACCGGCCGGTCGGGGCGGGGTGGCAGTGGGCGAGCTGCTCGGTTCGGCAGCGGCGCGGGATCCGGGAGTGGGGGCTTCGCGCGAGCGGTTCTCGGCGCGGCCGTGGCCGGAGCTGTGGTCGAGGGCCGGGCTCTCGCCGGTGTCCGAGGCCGGTTTCCTGTTGAGGTCCGCGGTTGCGTCTGTGCTGAGGTTGATGGCGGGGGCCTTGGCGAGACGCGTGACGAGGTGGGTGCCGTGGGCTTCAAGCGCCTGTTCGGGCTGGTCGTGACAGTGGTGGTTGCGCCATGGCGTCCAGGGACGGCAGCAGGAATGCGTCGCCGACGCCGGCTCGGCGATCCGCCCTCCGAACCGGCCGGTGAAGACGACCTGACCGCCGTGGGCCCTCTGGGCGGTGCTCCAGCCCTGGATCGCCTCGTATGCGGCATGGTCCATGAAGAAGCCGTCGAGTTCGACGACGGTATCCCCGTCCTGAGGCAACTGGCCGAGTGCCCGACTGAGCCGGGGCACGGCGAGGAAAGTCAACTGTCCCCGTACGACCACCAGATACTGACCATTCTGATCGGTCACGGTGATCCTTGTCCGGGTCAGCCGGTGAAGAGCAACGGCCACCGCGACCGCGATGCCGATCACCACACCCTTGAGTACACCGAAGAGGACAACGCCGCTGATCGTCGCCCCGTAGACCGGGAACTCCCGGTGCTTGTGAACATTGCGGATGTGGGCGAAGCTCACCATCTGGATGCCGACCATCATGACCAGTGCAGCGAGTGCGGCCAGTGGGATCCACTCCAGAACGGCAACCAGCAGCACGGAGGCAAGTACCACCCATACGCCGTGCATCACGGTGGAGGCGCGGCTTGTCGCACCGGCCCGCACATTCGCCGAACTGCGCACCGCACCGCCGGACACCGCCAGCCCGCCCACCAATCCGGACAGCGTGTTGGCGATGCCCTGGGCGCGCAGCTCACGGTCGAGATCGGCACGTCTGACCGGTGGGTCCGATGGGGGCGGTGAGCCCGACCTGAAGGCGGCCGCAGGCGCAGAGGCGGCGGGTGCAGAGGCGGAGGGAGACGCAGGGCCTGAAGCCGATACCGAACTCGAACCCGAACTCGAACCCGAACTCGAACCCGAACTCGAACCCGAACTCGAACTCGAACTCGAACCGGAGGCGGCAGGCGCCCCGTTCTCTCGGGTGACCGGTGAGTCCACGGAGGAGCCCGATACGTGTGTCGACGCCGATCCGGCCCTCGACCGGGCGGCGTTGAGCTCGCCGGCGCGGTCGGCCGACAGCTTGTCCACCGCGACCGCAGAGAGCAGCGACTCCAGACTGGCCACCAGCATCACCGTGAGCACAGCAGTGATCATGGCGAGTGCAGGGCCGTGTGGGGTATCCGGCAGGACGTGTGTGCGCCAGGACGGCAGGTCGACCCGGGCGATCCCAGGAGCCGTGATCGCAGCCGCTGTTGTCGCGGTCACCACCGCGGCGAGGGCAGCCGGAATTCGCCGCAGTGCTTGACCGGCCCGCCCTGGAACCCGTGGCCACAGGAGCAGGACGGCAATGGTCAGCGCGCCGATCAACAGGGAAGCCGGACTTACCTGGTCCAACTGGCTTGGTAGAGCGAGGACATTGGCGACGGCCGAGCTCCTGGGGGAGCCGCCGAGCACGATGTGCAGCTGGGCGAGTGCGATGGCCACGCCGATGCCGGCGAGGGTGCCGTGCACGATGGCCGGGCTGACAGCGAGGGCGGTGCGCGCCGCCCGCAGCGAGCCAAGCAGGATCTGTAGAAGGCCGGCGCCGATGGTGATTGCACAGGTGGTACGCCAGCCGTAGATCTGGATCAACTCGGCTGTGACCACGGTCAGTCCGGCGGACGGGCCGCTGACCTGGAGAGGTGTGCCGCCGAGCAGACCGGCGACAATGCCGCCGATCGCGGCGGAGATGAGACCGGCCGTCAACGGAGCACCCATGGCCACGGCGAGGCCGAGAGACATCGGAACGGCAAGCAGAAAGACGGTGATCGATGCGGACAGGTCCGAGCCCGCGATGCGGAACCTTCCGCCACGTGGCGATGTCGGCGGGCCGTGTGGACGCTTGATTCCCGAGGCACCGGGTGGGTGCGCACCGGGAGGTGTGTGGTCATGACGAGTGGGGGCGCAGGTGGACATGTTCCCGTCTCCTCCGGGGCAGCGCGGTCGCGGAACGTGGGGACGCGGCCGTGGGTCACGGCGTGCAGCGGCGGGATATCTCAACTCTCAGTAAATAGATCGTAATGGAGAGTAAAGAGGGGTGTCTATGTTTGAGGCTGAATGGGCAGCTCAATCACCCATTCAAGCGATTGAGGTTCTTTTCCTACGAAATACTGTCGTGATTTTGATGCTGCTGTGTGTGATCTCGCGGGGGCTGAATCGGTACGTCCGTGCATATGTCCGCATGGGAGGGCTTGAGTTGATGCCTCTCCGGTACGGATTCCCGAACGCGGCCCACTGGGCCTCTGCCGCGTAGTCAGGCGTCGGAGAAGGGGAGGGGGCGCGTGTAGGGGATCCCGGTCACCACGCATTCGGGTGTGTCGCCGCCACGGGTGCGAGGGGGGTCATGGAAACGCGCGATGGCCTGACCCAGGCCTTTGTTCGCGCCGCTCCGTCCGGCAACTGGCCGACTGGCCGGATGCGCAGGGCCCGGAGGTGCCGGTGAGGCTCGGCGCGCTCGCCGCCACCCAGGATCCGGCCGAGCGGGCGATTTCCTCGACGGAGTCTGGACCCCGGAGGTGGGACGCACATGTGCCGAGCGCCGGGCGGGGCAGGGCTCATGCCGTATCCGGCGCGGATCGGGCCGGCCGCCGACCTGATGGCGGAGTGTCGTCCCGGAGCGCGCGGCAACATTCGGCGATCGCGTTCGGTGGCCATGCGCGGCCACCGAACCGCATGCCCTTGCACTTACCGCATGGCCGGCGAGGCAGGCGCCCCGGAAGGTGTCGCAGCGCCCGGAAACCGCAGCGCCCGGAAGGGAAGCGCCGTTGCCGCGGGGGCGGCAACGGCGCTTCCTGCCGGAGCGATGCCGTCTCCCGACCGGTGGTCGACGCGTCAGGCCGGCTGGGGGGCGCCGACCTGCACGTACCGCTCATCGAGCACGAAGGCGGGGTCGACCTGGGCGGCCAGGTCTGCACCCGTCTTCGCATTGCCCCAGCTCTCCGCGTTCTTCAGGTGGAAGTGCACCATCTGTCGCGTGTAGCGCTCCCAGTCGCGCTGCCCGTACGAATCCTCCGCGGCATTCTGCAGCGTCTGGAGGGCCATTCGGTTGTCCGCCTCCAGCAGCTCGAAGCGGGAGGGGCGGCCCTTCTCCATCGCCCGCACCCAGTCGGAGTGCCCGACACTCACCAACAGGTCATCGCCCACCTCGGCACGCAGGAAGTCGAGATCGTCCGGGCCCTGGACCTTGTTGCCGACGACCCGCAATGCGACCCCGAAGTCCCTTGCGTACTCCTTGTACTGGCGGTAGACCGACACGCCTCTACGGGTCGGTTCGGCTACCAGGAACGTGATGTCGAAGCGGGTGAACATCCCGGAAGCGAAGGAGTCCGAACCTGCCGTCATGTCCACGACGACATAGTCGTCGGGGCCGTCGACAAGGTGGTTGAGGTACAGCTCGACCGCCCCGACCTTGGAGTGGTAGCAGGCCACGCCCAGATCCGACTCGGTGAACGTTCCGGTGGTCATCAGCCGGATCTCCCCGTCGTCGAGCCGGATTCTTTGGGCGCAGGTGTCGTAGATCGGGTTGTCCTCGCGCACCCGCAGGAGCCGTGATCCCTCGCCGGGCGGAGTCGTCTTGATCATCGTCTCGGCGGAAGTGATCCGGGGATTGCTGCCCCGCAGGTACTTCTTGATCAGGGGCAGCTGGGCGCTCATGTCGGGCAGTGCCGCAGCCTCGTGGTCGTCCAGGCCGAGAGCGGTTCCGAGGTGCTGGTTGATGTCGGCGTCCACTGCGACGACATGGGCTTCATTGGCGGCGAGATGGCGGATGAAGAGCGAGGACAGCGTCGTCTTGCCGCTGCCGCCCTTCCCTACGAAAGCGATCTTCATGTTCACCTAGGGTAGTGGCATGATTGCGTTGCGCTGTCGGACTTCGTGAAGAAGGCCACTCCCGGTGAGTATCGGCACAGGGGGCGCGTAGCCTCGCTACTTATGAGTACGACTGCCTCTGATCCGCTCGCCGCCCTGGGTGCCCTGCCGGGTGTCGCCGATGCGGTGGATTCCGTACGCAAGGCCGTCGACCGGGTCTACGGTCACCGTGTCATGCGGCGCCGCAGCAATGAGGTCACTGCCGAAGCGGCGCTGCGCGGCGCCCGTGGTTCGGCAGCGCTGTCGGGCGCGGACTGGAATCTGGAGGAAGTGCGCCGACGTAGTGACTTCAGCGGTGATGCTGAGGCGCAGGTGATCGGTGCAGCTCTGCGGCTCACTGCCGAAGCGGGTCAACTGCTCTCCATCTGGCGGCAGTCACCCCTGCGTGTCCTGGCCCGGCTGCACCTGGTTGCGGCCGGCGGTGCGACCCCCGATGACGCTGTCGGTCGGCCTCGGCTGGCGGGTGAATCCGTGGACGAGCCGCTGGTCGAAGCGCCGCTGCCGGATGCCGAGGAGATGGCCGGGCGGCTGGAAGGGCTTTCCGGATTGATCCTTTCGGGCACCTCGGCACCCGCCCTGGTGACTGCCGCGGTTGTGCACGGTGAACTGCTGGCCCTGCGTCCCTTCGGCTCCTTCAACGGTCTCGTCGCGCGTACCGCCGAGCGGATTGTGCTGATCGGGAGCGGACTCGACCCCAAGTCGATCTGTCCTGCCGAGGTGGGGCATGCCGAGCAGGGGAGGGTGGCGTACGTCGCTGCGTTCGAGGGGTACCTGTCAGGGACGGCGGAGGGAATGGCGGCCTGGATCGCGCATTGCGGGCGCGCCGTGGAGCTGGGTGTCAGGGAATCGACGGCGGTTTGCGAGGCGTTGCAGCGCGGCGCCGCGTAAGGGGTGGCGGGGCTGCGGGATCGGTGTGAGTGCCCGAGATGCGGCGGATGGGCCACTCCGCTGTGGTGAGTGGTGCGACGATTCCGGTGGGGCACGACGCCGTAACTTCGCTGCCTTGTAAAAGGGTTGCGGCGGTACCGTCTTCGGTACCGCCGCTGGCATGTCTACCCAGTTACCATGCGTCCTCGATCGTGCCCATCAGGTCGGGGACTTTGCCCGCTCCCTGGTGCGGCTGGCCCGTAATCGACGGGTCGACGTCGCGTGGGTGCTCGGTTTTCATGCTCGGTCCGTGGGGCCTTCTCTGAGCTACAGGTCATCCTCTCGGATGTCCTTGGTCTCGCGGGCCGTTGAGTCCTTTGTACTCCAGCGCTGGGGTCAGTGGTAGTGCAGAGCACACTTCTTTACTTTTAGGTTCAATTACGGGCGAGTCGGGGCATGTGGGTCAGGGGAGGGGGCAGAGGGCTGATCGCCCTTGCTCGATCCCGTCCTCCGGGCCGCCCGGTGGAGTTCGGTAGGCGTGCCGGACTTGCCCGGACGGCGCATCATCGGTTTGTGCATGCCCCGGCAGTGCGTCAGGCGGAGGTTCCCGTGCGGCGCCGGGAGGTGTACCAGACCAGTCCTGCGGTGGCAGCGGCTGCGCCCAGCGCCGCAGCGGCTACCAGCGCCGGACGCGGTGGGAGCGAGAGTGCGGGCAGCCGCTGCTTGAGTCGGACAGGTCGGTTGAAGACGAGAATCGGCCACTCGCGGAGGGTCGCTTCGCGCCTCAGGGTGCGGTCCGGATTCACCGCATGCGGGTGGCCGACCGACTCCAGCATCGGTACATCGGTCGCTGAATCGCTGTAGGCGAAGCAGCGGGCGAGGTCGTACCCCTCCGATACCGCGAGTGCCTTGATCGCCTCGGCCTTCGTCGGCCCGTATGCGTAGTACTCCACTTCGCCGGTGAAGCAGCCGTCGTCCCCGACCACCATTCGAGTGGCGACTACGCGGTCGGCGCCGAGCAGTTCGCCGATCGGCTCGACGACCTCGGCGCCAGAGGTCGAGACGATCACCACATCACGCCCGGCGGTGTGATGCTCTTCGATGAGCGTCGCCGCTTCGTCGTAGATGAGCGGATCGATCAGATCGTGCAGAGTCTCGGCGACGATTTCCCTCACTTGCCGGACGTTCCAGCCCTTGCAGAGCGAGGAGAGATATTCCCGCATCCGTTCCATCTGGTCGTGATCTGCGCCCCCGGCAAGGAACACGAACTGTGCGTACGCAGTGCGCAGTACGGCGCGGCGGTTGATCAGTCCGCCTCGGTAGAAGGACTTGCTGAAGGCCAGTGTCGAAGACTTCGCAATGACCGTCTTGTCCAGGTCGAAGAAGGCTGCCGTGCGCGGCAGGAAGCGGTTTTCCACAAGGCAGAGCATAGGGCCCACCATTCGGCGTAAACCCTGGCGCGTGGGTTTGCCTGAGAAGGCTGTCGGGTACACCATGGAAGTCACGGATCGTTCGCGACCGTGCTAACCCGGTCCGGCTCCTCCCCCCCCGAGTCGGCCGTGGGGACGACCCCCGCTCTCCCCCCCGGCGGGGGTCGTCGCATGTCCGGACGCGCTTCTGTCGCACGGAATCAAGCATTCTTCCTCCGATTCGTGCCGTGATGGCCGGCCTCTTGCGCCGTCCCACCATCTTGGGTCGTCACGTTCCGTAGCGGAAGGGCTGCTCCCGGGAGTCGCCGGTATGGGTGACGGAGATATTCACAACGGCGGAGTTGTCCACAGTTTTTTAGCAAGATCCACACGATTTTCCGCAGCGCCTCATGGTGATTCCAGCCGCGAAGTCCGCGGGTTGTGGAATCGCCGATCTCGGAACGTTTCGAGATCACCGTGAACCATGATGAAGGTGTAGCGAGAAGGGGGGCGGAGAACGTGGTCGATTCCATCGCGCGGGATCGTCTGCCGACTGTTGAAGTGCGGCGGGGTGGTCCGCTGATCGTGACCGAGGATCTGGAACTCCTCGACGATCTGCTCCGGCTGTGTGCGGCCGCCGGAGCGGAACCGGAAGTTCATCACTCATTGCCCGAACGCAGAGGCAGCTGGGATCGGGCCCCGATGGTTCTCGTGGGGGACGATGCCGCCCGGCGGTGCCGCGGAGCAGCTCGCAGGTGCGGTGTGATGCTCGTCGGGCGGGACCAGGAGGCCCCGGACATCTGGCGCCGTGCCGTGGAGATCGGGGCCGAATACGTGCTGAGGCTTCCCGATGCGGAGGGGTGGCTCGTCGACCAGATCGCCAATGCGGCGGAGGGGGTGGGCAGCCCGGCGCTCACCATCGGGGTGATCGGCGGAAGGGGCGGCTCCGGTGCGTCCACGTTGGCCTGTGCTCTCGCGGTGACTGCGGCCAGGGCCGGTCGGCGGGCCATGCTGATCGACGGCGACCCGCTCGGTGGGGGCATCGATGTGCTGCTCGGTGGCGAACGGGCCGCGGGGATGAGGTGGCCGGATTTCACTCATTCCAAGGGGCGGGTCGGCGGAGGCGCACTGGAGGAGTCCCTGCCCGCACTCCACGGTCTGCGGGTGCTCAGCTGGGGGCGCGACGACACGGTCGTCATTCCGGCACAGGCCATACAGGCCGTGCTCGCCGCGGCGCGCAGGCTCGGCGGGGTGGTAGTCGTCGATCTGCCGCGCAGCCTCGACGAATCGGCCGCCGAGGCGCTCGCACAGTTGGACCTCGGGCTGTTGCTGGTTCCCGGAGAACTTCGCGCAGTCGCCGCGGCGAAGCGGGTGGCAGCCATGGCCGGGATGGTCCTGGAGGACCTGCGGGTGGTCGTCCGGGGCCCGTATGCGGCAGGTCTCGACGAGCGGTGGGTGGCGCAGGCGCTGGGGCTGCCCTTGGTCGGTGAACTCCCTCTCGAAGCAGGATTGTTGGAAGCACAGGACAGCGGCGCACCGCCCGCGAGCAGTGCGCGTTCTCCTCTTGCCAGGTTCTGCACGGCGTTCTGGGAACGAGCGCTCGCCCCGGAGAGGGCCGGGGGACATATCGGTGGGGGTGCGTCGTGACCGAGACACTGCTCGATGCCGTACGGCAGCGGCTGGCGCAGAGCGGTGCGGCGCCGACCCCGGCCGGTGTCGCGGCCGCGCTCCGGGCGCAGGGGCGGCTGCTCGGGGACGCCGAAGTGCTCGATGCAGCAGATGAGTTGCGTGGCGAGCTGGTCGGGACCGGGTTGCTGGAGCCGCTGCTCGCCGACCCGGCCGTGACCGACGTCCTTGTGTCCGCGCCGGACCGGGTGTGGGTGGACCGGGGAGGCGGGCTCGAACTCACCGGGGTGACCTTCCAGGACGCTGCCGCGGTACGCAGGCTGGCACAACGTCTCGCGGCCGTGGCGGGACGGCGACTGGACGATGCCCGGCCCTGGGTGGACGCGCGGCTGCCCGACGGGACTCGTATGCACGCGGTGCTGCCACCGGTGTCCGTCGGTTCGACGTGCCTGTCCCTGCGGGTGGTGCGGCCCAAGGCGTTCTCGCTGGCGGAGCTGGTCACGGCGGGGACCGTGCCGCCGGGCGGTGACCGGATCCTGAGGGCGTTGGTGCAGGCCCGGGCCTCGTACTTGATCAGTGGGGGAACGGGGGCCGGGAAGACGACCCTTCTCTCAAGTCTGCTGGGCGCGGTCGGGAAGCGCGAGCGGATCGTGCTTGCCGAGGACTCGGCGGAGCTGCGGCCGGACCACCCGCATGTGGTGCGTCTGGAGTCCCGCCCCGCCAACCAGGAAGGGGCGGGGCGGGTGACCTTGAGGGACCTGGTGAGGCAGGCGCTGCGGATGAGGCCCGACCGACTGGTGGTCGGGGAAGTGCGGGGTGCTGAGGTCACCGAACTGCTGGCCGCGCTGAACACGGGGCATGAAGGCGGGTGCGGAACGGTCCATGCCAATGCTGCGGAGCACGTCCCGGCCCGCCTCGAGGCCCTGGGTACCGCGGCGGGCCTGGACCGGACGGCACTTCACAGTCAGTTGGCAGCTGCGCTGTCGGTAGTGGTCCATCTGGTGCGGGACCGGGCCGGGCAGCGGCGGATCGCCGAGATGCAGGTTCTGGCGCGGGACGCGGCCGGGCTGGTGGTGACCGTGCCGGCGCTGCGCTGGGGCGCCGACGGGTTCGTGCAGGAGCGGGGCTGGGTGCGGCTTCGGTCGCTGATCGGGAGTGCGCTGTGAGTGGCGGCGTGGCGATGGGGCTGTCGTCGAGCACGAACTGTGTGGCGGTCCTCTGTGTTGGGGTGGCGGCCTGGCTGGCAATGGTGCGGGACCAGGGACGGCGGCGAGCACGTGTGCTGTTCATCGGCGGAGCTCCTGCGCCGCGTGAGCGCTGGGAGCGGACTCGGGCGCGGTTCCAGGCGTGGTTGAGGGAGAGGCGGGAGTGGCTCTGCCTACCGGTGGCGCTGGCCATTGCGGTGCTGGGGGATTCGGCCCTGCCGGTGTTGGCGGGGGTCGTAGGGGTCCCGTTGGTGCGGCGCTGGCTGCGGGCACTGGAACTGAGGAGGGAGCGGGAACGCCGGGCCGATGGGGTGGCGGTGTTGTGCGGCGCTGTCGTGGGTGAGTTACGGGCCGGGCACGAGCCGGGGCGGGCCTTGCTCGTTGCTGTCCGGGGGACCGGGGTGATGGGAGCGTCGGAAGCCGCTGTGTCCGCCGCGGCGCGGTTCGGCGGCGATGTGCCGAGGGCGCTCGGGCAGGCGGCGGGGGAGCCGGGGCTGGACGGCCTTGCCGGGGTGGCCGCCTGTTGGCGGGTGGCGGTGGATGGCGGAGCCGGCCTGGTGGCGGGCCTGGACCGCTTGGAGGGAGCGTTGCGAGCCGAGCGGCGCAGACGGGAGGAGCTGCGGGCTCAACTGGCAGGGGCCTGGTCGACGGTGGCTGTCCTGGCTCTGCTGCCGGTTCTGGGCCTGGGGCTGGGAGCGGCGCTCGGAGCCGATCCGCTGAGGGTGCTGCTGCACACGCCGGCGGGGCTGGTCTGTCTGGTCCTCGGCGGTCTGCTGGAGGCGGCCGGACTCTTCTGGGCCTGCCGGATTGTACGGGCGGGGGAGGCGGCGTGAACGGGGGCATCGGTGAAGTCGCGCATCGGACGGCAGGTGTATGGGCGGTTCTCGGGGCGGTCGTGTATCTGGCCCATGTCCTGGCCGGACGGCGGCGGGTGCGGACACGCCGTCGAGGTGCCGCGCTGCTGTCCGTCGGCACGGAGAGGAGCCGGTGGGGCCGGAGGATGCCGGGCATCCGATTGAAGGAATGGGTCGTGCCGCTGGGCGTTGTGGCGACGGGAGTGGTCCTGATCGGGGGCGTACCAGGGTTCGCCGCCGGGTTGGCGGGGGCGTACGGCATCTGGAGGCGACAGTGGCCCTGGCCCTGGCGCGGTCGCGAACCGCGGGACGAGGCTGCGAAGACTGCGGAGGTCGTACGTCAACTCCCTCTGGCAGCAGACCTCCTGGCGGCCTGCATCGCCGCCGGAGCCGGGCCCCGGGAGGCGGCGGAGGCGGTGGGGGAGTCGCTGGGCGGACCGGTCGGAACGTGTCTGGCGCGGACGGCGGTGGAGATCCGGCTCGGGGGTGACCCAGTGGTGGCCTGGGGGCGGCTCGGGGAGATACCGGGCGCGGGCGCCTTGTCCCGCTGCCTGGAACGGGCGGGATCGACAGGGGCTCCGGCGGCGGAACCGGTGGCGCGGCTGGCCGAGGCGATAAGGGCCGAGCGGGTGAGCACGGCTGTCGCCCGGGCCCAGCGGGCGGGCGTGCTGATCACCGCACCGGTTGGGCTCTGTTTTCTGCCCGCCTTTCTGGCGGTCGGAGTGGCACCGGTGGTGATCGGTCTGGCGAGCGGTCTCCTTCAGGCCAAATGAATGAAAAGCGAAATCAAGTCCCATCCGATTGAATTATTTACTTCACGGGGGTTGAAATGGTGCAGCGCATCAAGGATTGGGTTCGGGCCATGGTGCGGCGAACCCGGACGGACAAAGGAATGACCACATCTGAATATGCCGTGGGGACGATCGCAGCATGTGCGTTTGCCGCGGTGCTCTACAAAGTGGTCACAAGCCAGCCGGTCATGTCCGCGTTGCAGTCACTGTTGAAGGACGCACTCGATGCGAAGTTCTAGGCACGGTTACGGGGCGTGGGCCCGGGGGCGCTTCGGGACCGCACCCCGGACCGGCGACCGGGGTGCGGTGACGGCGGAAGCGGCCATGGTGATTCCGGTGCTGGCGGTGTTCGCCCTGACGCTGGTCTGGGCGCTGATGGCCGCTTCCGCCCAGATCCGGTGCGTGGACGCGGCCAGGGCCGGGGCGAGGGCGGCCGCCCGCTCCGAACCGGAGGGGCAGGTGGTGGAGGTCACCCGTTCGGCGGCACCCGGCGGGGCCGGAGTCGCGGTGAGGCGGACCGGGGAGTTGTGGCGGGTCCGGGTAGCGGCGCCGATGCCCGGACTCGGGCCGTTGGCCCTGACGCTCCACGCGGAGGCGGTGGCGCTGGCCGAGGACACGGTGGGGGCGGCACCTTGACCGGCCTGCGGCACAGCGCCAGGAGGGACGCGCTGGCTCGGCCATGCGGCAATGGGGAGCGCGGTCGGAGGAGAAGCCCGTCCCTGGACCGGGACAAGGGTCTGGCGACGGTGTGGGTGGCGATGACCACGGGCTCGTTGTGTGCGGTGTTCGCGGTCGTGCTGGCGCTCGGGCAGGTGGTGATCGTGCGGCACCGGGCCGGCGGTGCGGCGGACCTGGCGGCCCTGGCCGCGGCCGACCGGGCTCTGCTCGGGCCGGGGAAGGCGTGCGAAGCGGCCGAGAAAGTGGCCGGCGCCCAGGGGGCGGTAGTGGTGCGGTGCACCGTGCGCGGAGAGATCGCCGATGTGACGGCCAGGGTCAGCCTCGGCCCGTACGGGCCGGCAGTCAGGTCCCGGGCCGGCCCCCCGACGACCGCTCCTGGTTCTCCGGATCCTGGTTCTCCGGAACCGTCTCGTTCGACGGTTCCGGAGAACCGGGCTCCGCGTGGTCCGGCGGCGCGGACCGGAGGAGTTCTCTGAGGAGGCGTACGGCGCCCCGTTTGTGCAGCGGGTCGTTGCCGTTGCCGCATTTGGGCGACTGGATGCAGGACGGGCAGCCCGCCTCGCATTCGCAGGACGCGATGGCCTGGAGGGTCGAGGTCAGCCAGGTACGGGCCGTGTGGAAGGCCCGCTCGGCGAATCCGGCTCCGCCCGGATGGCCGTCGTACACGAAGACCGTGGGCAGTGCGGTGTCCGGGTGCAACGGCACGGAGACGCCGCCGATGTCCCATCGGTCGCAGGTGGCGAAGAGCGGCAGCATCCCGATCGACGCGTGCTCCGCGGCATGCAGCGCCCCGCCCAGGATCTCCGGGTTGATCCGGGCGGCGTCGAGCTGGTCCTGCGTGACCGTCCACCACACGGCACGGGTCCGCAGGGTGCGCGGTGGCAGATCCAGTTTGGTCTCGCCGAGGACCTCGCCGGTGATCAGTTTGCGACGCAGGAAGGAGACGACCTGATGGGTGACCTCCACGGAGCCGTAGCAGAGCCGCCCGTCACCCCACGGGACCTCGGTGTCGGTCTCCAGGACGGAGATGGCGGTGGTGTCGCGTGCGGTGGTCGAGTACGGCGGGTCGGCCTGCTCGACCAGGGCCACCGAGTCGTCCAGATCCAGCTTGCGGACCAGATAGGTGCGGCCCTGGTGAAGGTGGACGGCGCCTTCGTGGACGGCGGTGTGCGCGGCCGATTCGTCGACGGTGCCGAGCAGTCGGCCGGTGCCCTCCTCGACGATCTGGACGGGACGGCCGCCTTCACCGCGGATGTCGGTGAGGTCGGCGGCACGCTCGCGACGGGTCCAGTGCCAGCCCGTCGTCCGTCTGCGCAGCAGTTTCGCCGCCTCCAGCTGCGGCAGGAGTTCGACCACGCCCGGTCCGAAGAGCTCCAGATCGGGCTCGGTGAGCGGGATCTCCGCAGCGGCGGCACACAGGTGCGGGGCCAGGACGTACGGGTTGTCCGGATCGAGGACGGTCGACTCCACGGGCTGCTGGAACAAGGCTTCGGGATGGTGGACGAGGAAAGTGTCCAGGGGGTCGTCCCGGGCCACCAGCACGGCCAGGGCGCCCTGGCCGGAGCGCCCCGCGCGGCCCGCCTGCTGCCACAGTGACGCCCGGGTGCCGGGGTAGCCCGCGATGACGACCGCGTCCAGCCCCGAGACGTCGACGCCGAGCTCAAGGGCAGTGGTGGCTGCCAGACCGAGCAGCCGGCCGGAGTGCAGGGCGCGTTCCAGGGCGCGGCGTTCCTCGGGGAGGTAACCCCCGCGGTAGGCGGCGACCCGGGCGGGCAGGGAGCGGTCCACCTCGGCAAGACGTTCCTTGGCGATGACGGAGATCAGTTCGGCCCCGCGTCGGGATCGTACGAACGCGACCGATCGGATGCCCTGAACGGTCAGGTCGGTGAGGAGGTCGGCTGTCTCCGCTGTGGCGGTGCGGCGCACCGGCGCACCCTTCTCGCCGTGCAGCTCGGTCAGCGGCGGTTCCCACAGGGCGAAGACCATCTCACCGCGGGGCGAGGCGTCGTCGTCGACCTCCTTGACCGGGAGACCTGTGAGGCGGCCCGCGGCGACCCCGGGCTCCGCCGCGGTGGCCGACGCCAGGAGAAAGACCGGATCGGCTCCGTAGCGGGCGCACAGGCGGCGTAGCCGGCGCACCACCTGGGCGACGTGGGAGCCGAAGACGCCGCGGTAGGTGTGGCACTCGTCGATCACGACGAAACGCAGCGCGCGCAGGAAGGAGGACCACCGGGGGTGGGAGGGAAGTATCCCGCGGTGCAGCATGTCGGGGTTGGTCAGGACGTAGTTGGCGTACTGGCGTACCCACTCGCGTTCCTCGACGGGGGTGTCGCCGTCGTAGACCGCGGGCCTGACGGCAGTGCCGAGCGGTGCCGCCAGCTCCTTCACCGCACGTCTCTGGTCGGCGGCCAGAGCCTTGGTGGGGGCGAGATACAGAGCCGTCGTACCGCGGCCGTTCGGGGCCTCGGAGCCGTCGAGCAGGGCGCTGAGCACCGGGGCGAGATAGGCGAGCGACTTGCCGGACGCCGTGCCGGTGGCGATCACCACGGATTCGCCGTCCAGAGCGTGCTCGATGGCAGCCGCCTGGTGTGCCCACGGGTGGTCGATCCCGGCGTTCCGGATCGCTGCGATCACTTCTGGCCGGATGCGGTCGGGCCAGATGGCATGGGTTCCCGCACGCGGGGGCAAGTGCTCCGTATGAGTGATGCGCGTGGACCGGCCCGGCGCTGCGGCGAGCCGGTCGAGGACCATGGCGGGAGAGGGGCGGGAGTCCCTGTTCTCGGCTGGTCCACTGGGGCGGTGATTCTTGGCCATCGGCACCGAGTGTGTCACTGGCGAGACGGACAATGGTCCCAAGGCGTCGTGCATGGCAGCCGGTAAGTGATTGAATGCCATCGCGGCTGGCGATCCGTCCCCTGGCTCCGCTGGGGAGACCGAGGGGCGACCGCTCGATAGCAAGGTGCTGGAGGATCCGTGGACCTGTCCTTGTCGACTCGCAATGTGTCCGGCCCTGGTGGCGACCGCACGGTCGTCGAGGTCGGTGGCGAGATTGATGTGTATACCGCGCCCAAGCTGCGCGAGCAGTTGGTCGAGTTGGTGAATGACGGCAGCTACCACCTGGTTGTCGACATGGAAGGCGTCGACTTCCTCGACTCCACCGGCCTCGGCGTGCTCGTGGGCGGCCTGAAGCGTGTGCGGGCCCATGAGGGCTCACTGCGCCTGGTCTGCAACCAGGAGCGCATTCTCAAGATCTTCCGGATCACTGGTCTGACCAAGGTGTTCCCGATTCACACCACGGTCGACGAAGCGGTCGCGGCCACCGACTGACCGTCGGTCCGTGGCCGGCCCGGCGTGGCCGGTGCACCGGTGGCTGTGAACGGCGGCGGGTGCGACGCAGGCGGCCTCACCTCGGGCTGCTGCCCGGTTGGGCCGCGGCCGGGGCTGCCTCATCAGTGCCCGCCCGTGGGTCAACCGGTCGGTGCCCGGTCGATCACTGACTGCATGGTCGGCCGATCGGCTGCTGCCCGGTCGACCGGCCGGTGCTCGGACCACTGGGGAGTGAGCCGTCTGCCCGCGCAGACGCCCGCCAGTCGGTCGGCCGAGTCGTCAGCGGCCACGCGGGCGGAGACCAGAACGACCGAGCGACGGCCTGGTCGCTGTCCGCCCGGGAGACAGCCGGACGGAGACCGGAACGAGACGGGATGAAGACTCGAACATCAGGGCCGGATGAGGACCGGAAGAAGAACAGGGTGCCGGGCGGCTCGCCCGGACCCCTGGGATGCACACCCGTACGCCTGAAGGGGATCGCATGACCACCGTTGAACTCCGCTTCAGTGCTCAGCCCGAACACGTCAGGACGGCGCGCCTCGTGGCGGCCGCCGTGGCGCGCCGGGCAGGGGTCGATGAAGCCGTGCTCGACGAGGTCAGACTCGCCGTCGGTGAAGCGTGCAGCCGCGCGGTCGGGCTGCACCGCAGCCATGGCATCACCGCGCCTGTTTCCGTCGTTCTGATCGAGGAGGAGAAGTCCTTCTCCATCGAGGTCGGGGACGAGGTGCCCGGACCGGGGGCCGAGCAGGCTCCCGCGACACGCGGCGCCACGCCCGGTGTGGGGTTCGATGGGCCGGAAGCCGAGAGTGGGGCCGACAGCGAGGACGAGATGGGACTCGCGGTCATCAGCGGCCTTGTCGATGATGTGGAAGTCAGATCGGGAGCCAACGGCGGGGTGATCCGCATGAGCTGGCCGAAGACGCCCGCGACGTCGCTTCCCTGAGGCGCCCCCACCCCTCCGCGTCCGTCTTCCGGACCGTTTCTTGATCCGTCTTATGAGGCCCTGCCGAGCAGGGCCTTTTTCATTTCTGTGTGATCATTGATCTGCGGAAAATGTTTCTGCCCCATTACTGCATTCGAGTCGATCTGTGGCAGCGATCATTTTCTGATACGCCATGGAGGTCAATCAAATTTACCGTGCACTGTTTTGATCGGCTCCCGCTCCCTACAATCCGTCCACGTCTTGAGCGCTGAGCGTCAAGGAGGACGTATGGCGGAGTTCTTCAACACCCCACTGGCAGGACCGACACAAGATTCCGCACTTTCTGCATCTGCCGGTCGGCCCGCATCCCTCGCGGCTGCGGTCCTCACCGATGGCAACCGTCTCATCGTCGCGGTCGTCGCGGTCGTCGCCATCGCCGCGCTGGTCGTCGCCCGTCTGCTGGTACGCCAGGTGCTGGCGGCAGGTGAGGGCACCAGCCGTATGAAGGAGATCGCGGCAGCGGTACAGGAAGGCGCGAATGCCTATCTGGCCCGACAGCTGCGCACCGTCGGGATCTTTGCTGTCGTGGTCTTCTTCCTGCTTCTGCTGCTCCCGGCCGACAACTGGTCGCAGCGCGCAGGCCGTTCACTGTTTTTCCTGGTGGGTGCACTTTTCTCGGCAGTCACCGGGTACATCGGGATGCGACTCGCCGTGCGCAGTAATGTCCGTGTGGCTGCTGCTGCGCGTGAGGCGACTCCCGCGGAAGGCGAGCCGGAAAAGGACCTCACCGCCGTTTCGCACAAAGCGATGAAGATCGCGTTTCGTACCGGCGGTGTGGTCGGCATGAT
This sequence comes from Streptomyces sp. NPDC052052, assembly GCF_040680455.1. Taxonomy (NCBI): domain Bacteria; kingdom Bacillati; phylum Actinomycetota; class Actinomycetes; order Kitasatosporales; family Streptomycetaceae; genus Streptomyces; species Streptomyces sp. NPDC052052. Next base: position 29,777 of record NZ_JBFAWU010000023.1, read on the forward strand.
CACTGTGGGTCTCGGTCTGCTCGGCGCGTCCTGCGTCGTGCTCGTGTATGCCGCCGACGCGCCCAAGGTGCTGGAGGGCTTCGGTCTCGGTGCCGCGCTGATCGCCATGTTCATGAGGGTGGGCGGCGGCATCTTCACCAAGGCGGCCGACGTCGGCGCCGACCTGGTCGGCAAGGTGGAGCAGGGCATCCCGGAAGACGATCCGCGCAACGCCGCCACCATCGCCGACAACGTGGGCGACAACGTCGGTGACTGCGCGGGCATGGCGGCGGACCTCTTCGAGTCGTATGCCGTGACGCTCGTCGCCGCTCTCATCCTCGGCAAGGCCGCATTCGGCAACTCGGGACTGGCCTTCCCGCTGATCGTCCCGGCGATCGGTGTGATCACCGCGATGATCGGGATCTTCGCGGTCGCCCCGCGGCGTGCCGACCGCAGTGGGATGACTGCCATCAACCGCGGATTCTTCATCTCCGCGGTGATCTCGCTCGCCCTGGTGGCCGTGGCGGTCTTCGTCTACCTGCCGTCCTCCTACGCGGATCTGGACGGTGTCGCCGACGTCGCCATCACCTCGCACGGCGGTGACCCGAGGGTCTTCGCCCTGGCGGCCGTCGCCGTCGGCATCCTGCTGGCCGCCCTGATCCAGCAGCTGACCGGATACTTCACCGAGACCGGCCGGCGTCCTGTCAAGGACATCGGCAAGTCCTCGCTGACCGGACCGGCCACTGTGGTGCTCGCAGGTATCGCCATCGGTCTGGAGTCCGCCGTCTACGCGGCGCTGCTGATCGGCCTGGCCGTCTACGGGGCGTTCCTGCTCGGCGGTACGTCGATCATGCTGGCGCTCTTCGCGGTGGCCCTGGCCGGAACCGGGCTGCTCACCACCGTCGGTGTCATCGTTGCCATGGACACCTTCGGTCCGGTCTCCGACAACGCTCAGGGCATCGCCGAGATGTCCGGTGACGTCACGGGCGCCGGTGCGCAGGTCCTCACCGACCTGGACGCCGTCGGCAACACCACCAAGGCCATCACCAAGGGCATCGCCATCGCCACCGCCGTCCTCGCGGCGTCCGCGCTCTTCGGCTCGTACCGCGACGCGATCGCCACGGCGGTGGGCGACGTGGGGGCCAAGGCGGGGGAGATGACACTCAGCCTGGACATCTCGCAGCCCAACAACCTGGTGGGCCTGATCCTCGGTGCCGCAGTCGTCTTCCTCTTCTCGGGGCTGGCGATCAATGCGGTGTCCCGGTCCGCCGGATCCGTGGTCTACGAGGTGCGGCGGCAGTTCCGCGAGCATCCCGGGATCATGAACCACAGCGAGAAGCCGGAGTACGGGCGCGTGGTGGACATCTGTACGAAGGACGCCCTGCGCGAGCTCGCCACGCCCGGTCTGCTTGCCGTGCTGGCGCCGATCGCCGTCGGGTTCACGCTCGGTGTCGGAGCGCTCGGTTCGTATCTGGCGGGCGCCATCGGGACCGGCACGCTGATGGCGGTCTTCCTCGCCAACTCCGGTGGTGCGTGGGACAACGCCAAGAAACTCGTCGAGGACGGCCATCACGGCGGCAAGGGCAGCGAGGCCCATGCCGCGACCGTCATCGGGGACACGGTCGGCGACCCGTTCAAGGACACGGCGGGGCCGGCGATCAACCCCTTGCTCAAGGTGATGAACCTGGTCGCGCTGATCATCGCCCCGGCGGTGGTGCAGTTCAGCTACGGACAGGACGCGAGCGCCGGTGTGCGGGCACTGGTGGCGGTGCTCGCCGTCGCCGTCATCGTCGGCGCGGTCTGCGTCTCCAAGCGGCGTGGGATCGCCGTGGGGGACGAGCAGGGTCCGGCGGACGGAGACGGGGGACCGGCCAAGTCGCCCGACCAGGCGGCTGTTTCGTGAAGCGGCGACGGGAGGAGGGCGGCGGCGCGTAGTCGGTGCCCGTGGTTCGACGACCGGGCGGGCGACGCATCAGGGTGCGTCGCCCGCCCGGCCGTGTGCGTGGCGGTGGGTGAAGTCGTCCGACGCCCTGCACACCTGTCCGGACAGGCTGTCAGCGCGCATGTTCGAGCGGGCGACGTGTCCTGAGGGCCGTCCGGGTGAGTTGCATATCCCTCATTCCGGTTGGTGCAAATGGCTGCAAAAGGTCACTTGTCTGATGCTCGTCCCCTGGATGGGGGGCACTCGACGTGTAAGTTCCGGGGCCGAGAGTCTTGGAAGGGACCGATCCGGTGAACACGAAGCTTGCAGCCGCACTGTCCGGCGGTGCGGTACTGGTGCTGACGCTGTCCGGCTGCGGCGGCGACGACAACAGCGAAAAGGTGAACGACTGGGCCAAGAAGGTCTGCGACCAGGTCCAGCCCCAACTGCAGAAGATCGCGAACGCCAACGCCGCCATCCAGCAGCAGACCGCCGACAACAGCAAGCCCGCCGACGTCCAGAAGACCGACTCGGCCGCCTTCCAGCAGATCTCCCAGGCGTACAAGGCGCTGGGCACGGCTGTCGACTCTGCGGGTCCGCCGCCGGTCGAGGGCGGCGAGACCACGCACAAGGAGGCGGTGAAGGAGCTCAACGCCTCCTCCGTGGCGTACGCGAACCTGCACAAGGAGGTCGACGCCCTTGACACCAAGGACCAGGCGAAGTTCGCCGACGGCCTCAAGGGGATCGCGGACGAGCTGAACAAGATCAGCAGCAGCGGCGACGAGGCGCTGCAGAAGCTTCAGTCCGGCGAGGTCGGCTCCGCGATGGCCAAGCAGAAGGGCTGTCAGAAGCCGACGGCCTCGGTGCCGCCGAACGCCGCTTCCTCGGCGTCGGCCTCCCCGTCCGCCTCGGCCGGCGGGAAGTCGTAACCGGGCGAACGCGCAGGAACGGGTGGCGCGGCGGAAGCCGCAGTCGTACGGACGGCCCGGCGGCCCCGGTGGGCGCCGGGCCGCTGCCGTTGTCCGTGGGAGCCGCCACAATGGACGGGTGAGTAAGACCAGCCTCCCCGTGCCCGACCGCTCGCCCCGGCTCCGCGAAGCCATGCTCGCCGCCGCCTTCACCGCCGACGGGCTTCTCGACCTCCTCGGTGCGCCCGCCTATGCCGCACTCGCCCGCAGCGAGACGGTTCCGGCGCTCCGCGCCACCCGGGGGGAGGCCCGGCTCGACATACTGGTGCGCCTCTTCCTGCTCCAGTGCCCCGTTCCGTACGAGCGAGCCCGTGCCGCGCTCCCGTTGGCCGAGTGCATGGAGGACGGCTGGCTCATCCGCACGGGCGACGAGGTGCGGGCCACGGTCGACGTCCGCCCGTACAGCGGGCCCGAGGGGCAGGACTGGTACATCGTCTCCGACCTCGGCTGTGCGGTCGGCGGCGCGGGCGGTATCGGTTCGCGTGAGGAGGGCGTGGTCCTCGGCGTCGGCGGAGCGTCCACCACGCTGGCCGGGATCACCGTCCGCACGCCTGTCGCCTCCGCGCTCGACATCGGTACGGGCTCCGGCATCCAGGCGCTGCACGCGGCGCGGCACGCCACCCGGGTCACGGCCACCGATCTCAATCCGCGTGCGCTGGAGTTCACCCGGCTGACGCTCGCCCTGTCCGGCGCCCCCGCCGCCGAGCTGCGTCAGGGCTCCCTGTACGAGCCGGTCGGTACCGAGACGTTCGACCTGATCGTCTCGAACCCGCCGTTCGTCATCTCGCCCGGCGCCCGTCTCACCTACCGCGACGGCGGCATGGGGGGCGACGACCTGTGCCGGACCCTGGTGCAGCAGGCCGGCGAACGGCTGAACGACGGCGGATACGCCCACTTCCTCGCCAACTGGCAGCACGTCGAGGGCGAGGAATGGCAGAACCGGCTGAGTTCCTGGGTGCCCTACGGCTGCGACGCCTGGATCGTGCAGCGCGAGGTCCAGGACATCACGCAGTACACGGAGCTGTGGCTGCGTGACAGCGGTGACCACCGTTCGGACCCGGCCGAGTACGCCGCGCGGTACGACGCCTGGCTGGACGAGTTCGAGGCCCGCAAGACCAAGGCGGTCGGCTTCGGCTGGATCACCCTGCGGAAGTCCGCCGCGGCTGCCGCCGGGAATCCGTCCGTCGTGATCGAGGAGTGGCCGCATGCGGTGGAGCAACCGCTCGGACCCGCCGTCCAGGCTCATTTCGCCCGCCAGGACTACCTCCGCGAGCAGGACGACACGACGCTCCTGGCGGGACATTTCAGCCTCGCCGCCGAGGTCGTGCAGGAGCAGGTCGGGCTGCCGGGCGCGGAGGACCCCGAACATGTGGTGCTCCGTCAGAACCGCGGTATGCGACGTGCGACGAAGGTCGACGCGGTCGGCGCCGGCTTCGCGGGTGTGTGCGACGGGTCGCTTCCGGCGGGCCGGATCCTGGACGCGATCGCCCAGTTGATGAACGAGGACCCGGCGCAGCTGCGCGACCGTACCCCGCAGGCGATCCGGTTGCTGGTGGAGGAGGGCTTCCTGGAACCGGTGCCGCCGACGCGCTGATGGCGTCGCCCCGGTCCGGGGCCGCTCCTGGCACGGGGACCGGTACAGGGCCCCGGTCGGCTGCGGCCTCGGTCCCGCGGCCCTGGTCGGCTGCGGCCTCGGTCCCGCGCCTGCCGCCCATGTGAATCCGGCCATTCACTCGGGGTTCGTGTCCACGTATCCCTGGGGCGGCACCCTCTCCTCACCCGGCGGGCACAGGACCCGGCCGGGCAGGGACAGGGAGGTGCTCGGGCAGCATGGAGAACGGACCCGCGATCTTCGCCGGAACGGTGTTCGCGCTGTTCGGCGCCGCGCTTCTGCTGTGGACGACGGCGCGCGTGCTGCACCGCGCGCCGGTGATGCACGGTGTGAGCCCCATCGCCTCCGCCGCCCTCACCACTCTGTTCGGCGTACTTTTTCTCGTCCTCGGTGTGTGGTGCTTCACCCGCATCTGATCCACTCGTTGCCGGACCGGCCCGGGAGACGCAGGGTGGGAGGGGCAGTGGCGGGGAACACGTCCGGAGCGCCCGCATCCTGCCCTTGCGCCTCCGGGCCGCCGCGTGATCGGAAACTCGCAGGCAGCGGCTGTGCGGACGGCGGACCGAGCGGTCCGGGCGGCAGGAATGGCGGAAGTCGGGTTACCGTTCGAGTGGCCGTTGCGGGCTTTTGCCGTTTGACACGGGGGCGGGTTGTACCGTCACACTCCGCAGCGACAGCACCATCGGCAGCGTCATGGCGTTGCCCGGATGCCCATCGAGAGCCGACCGGAGAGAAGAGCGAAGTTGTCCCCGACCAGCGAGACCGCACAGGGCGGCCGCCGACTCGTCATCGTCGAGTCGCCTGCCAAGGCGAAGACGATCAAGGGGTACCTCGGCCCCGGATACGTCGTCGAGGCGAGCGTCGGGCACATCCGCGACCTGCCGAACGGCGCCGCAGAGGTACCGGACGAGTACACCGGCGAGGTCCGTCGGCTCGGTGTCGACGTCGAGCATGACTTCCAGCCCGTCTACGTCGTCAACGCGGACAAGAAGGCACAGGTCAGGAAGCTCAAGCAGCTTCTCGCCGAGTCCGACGAGCTCTTCCTCGCCACCGATGAGGACCGCGAGGGCGAAGCCATCGCGTGGCACCTGCAGGAAGTCCTGAAGCCCAAGGTCCCGGTCCACCGGATGGTCTTCCACGAGATCACCAAGGACGCGATCCGGGCCGCTGTCGCCAACCCGCGCGAGCTCAACCAGCGCATGGTCGACGCCCAGGAAACCCGCCGCATCCTCGACCGTCTCTACGGCTACGAGGTCTCGCCGGTCCTGTGGAAGAAGGTCATGCCGCGCCTGTCGGCCGGCCGCGTCCAGTCCGTGGCGACCCGCCTCGTCGTCGAGCGGGAGCGCGAGCGCATCGCCTTCCGTTCCGCCGAGTACTGGGACCTGACCGGTACCTTCGCCACCGGCCGTACCGGTGATGCTTCCGACCCGTCGAGCTTCGCCGCCCGGCTCAGTGCGGTCGACGGCCGCCGCGTCGCCCAGGGGCGTGACTTCGGTCCGGACGGGCAGCTGAAGTCCGGCGCCGCCCAGGTGCTGCACCTGGACGAGACGAACGCCCGTGCGCTGGCCGCGGCGCTCGCCGAGACCCCGTTCACCGTGCGGTCCGTCGAGTCGAAGCCGTACCGCCGCTCCCCCTACGCCCCGTTCCGCACGACGACCCTCCAGCAGGAGGCGAGCCGGAAGCTGGGCTTCGGGGCCAAGGCCACCATGCAGGTCGCGCAGAAGCTGTACGAGAACGGCTTCATCACCTATATGCGTACCGACTCCACGACCCTCTCGGACACCGCGGTCTCCGCGGCCCGGGCACAGGTCACGCAGCTGTACGGCGCCGACTACCTGCCGGACAAGCCGCGTACCTACGCCGGGAAGGTCAAGAACGCGCAGGAGGCGCACGAGGCGATCCGCCCCTCCGGCGACCGCTTCCGGACGCCTGCCGAGACCGGCCTCACCGGCGACCAGTTCCGGCTCTACGAACTGATCTGGAAGCGGACCGTCGCCTCCCAGATGAAGGACGCGGTCGGTAACTCCGTCACCGTCAAGATCGGCGGCCGGGCGAGCGACGGCCGCGACGCCGAGTTCTCCGCATCCGGCAAGACGATCACCTTCCACGGCTTCATGAAGGCGTACGTCGAGGGCGCCGACGATCCGAACGCCGAGCTCGACGACCGTGAGCGGCGCCTCCCGCAGGTGGCCGAGGGCGACGCACTGTCCGCCGAGGAGATCACCGCCGACGGCCACGCCACCAAGCCGCCGGCCCGCTACACCGAGGCGTCGCTGGTCAAGGAGCTCGAAGAGCGCGAGATCGGCCGTCCGTCGACGTATGCCTCGATCATCGGCACGATCCTGGACCGCGGATACGTCTTCAAGAAGGGCACGGCGCTCGTCCCGTCCTTCCTCTCCTTTGCCGTGGTCAACCTGCTGGAGAAGCACTTCGGCCGGCTCGTCGACTACGACTTCACCGCGAAGATGGAGGACGACCTCGACCGCATCGCGCGCGGCGAGGCCCAGTCCGTGCCGTGGCTGAAGCGCTTCTACTTCGGCGCGGGCGAGGGCGACACGGCCGGAGCGGGGGCGGCCTCCGACGCGGGCAACGGCGACGGCGACCACCTCGGCGGTCTGAAGGAGCTCGTCACCGATCTCGGTGCGATCGACGCGCGTGAGATCTCGTCCTTCCCGGTCGGCAACGACATCAAGCTCCGGGTCGGCCGGTACGGCCCGTACATCGAGCGCGGCGAGAAGGACTCCGAGGGCCACCAGCGCGCGGACGTGCCGGAGGACCTGGCACCCGACGAGCTGTCGGTCGAGTACGCGGAGGAGCTGCTGGCCAAGCCGAGCGGTGACTTCGAGCTCGGTACGGACCCGGTCACCGGGCACCAGATCATCGCCAAGGACGGGCGTTACGGCCCGTACGTCACCGAGGTGCTGCCCGAGGGCACCCCGAAGACCGGCAAGAGCGCGGTGAAGCCGCGGACCGCCTCGCTCTTCAAGTCGATGTCGCTGGACACCGTGACGCTGGCCGACGCGCTCAGGCTGATGTCGCTGCCGCGTGTCGTCGGCGAGGACGCCGAGGGTGTCGAGATCACCGCACAGAACGGTCGTTACGGTCCGTATCTGAAGAAGGGCACGGACTCGCGTTCGCTGACCTCCGAGGAGCAGCTCTTCGACATCACGCTCGAAGAGGCCCTCGCGATCTATGCCCAGCCCAAGCAGCGAGGCCGCGCCGCCGCCAAGCCGCCGCTGAAGGAGCTGGGCACCGACCCGGTGAGCGGGGCTCCGGTCGTGGTCAAGGACGGGCGCTTCGGCCCGTACGTCACCGACGGCGAGACCAACGCGACGCTCCGGACCGGCGACAGCGTGGAGACCATCACGCCGGAGCGCGGCTACGAGCTGCTCGCCGAGAAGCGTGCCAAGGGACCCGCCAAGAAGAAGACGGCGAAGAAGGCCCCGGCCAAGAAGGCAGCCGCGAAGAAGACGGCCGCCAAGAAGACCACGGCGGCCAAGAAGACCGCGGCGAAGAAGACCACCACGAAGAAGACGGCGGCCAAGAAGACGACCGCGGCGGCCAAGAAGACCGCGGCGTCCGTGGAGGAGTGACCGAACGGACGGTCCGATCGTCCGATCGCCGGAGGGGCTGGGTCGTCCAGCCCCTCCGGCGTTCGCGCACCGGGGCGGGCGAACACGGGACGCGGCGGGGGCGGGCTGCCTGCGGCGGGCCGCCTCACCGCCACCCCGGAACCGGGACTCCGCTTCGGACCGGTCACCGACGCCCGGGGCACGGGGAAACAGCTGGTGGCCAAGGGGCTGGGGATTCTCCGGGCGTCCATATGTTCGGGTGGGGCCTCCGTGGACCGCGCCGGTCCGGATAGGCTGGGCGGATGACGCGAGCCGAGCAGCCAACGGTCGTGAGCCCCACCTCCGACACACTTGCCGCAGACTCACGCGAGCGTGCCGTACGAGCTCTGTTGCGTGTTCCCCCGCTGAAGCGGTTGTGGAGCGCCCAGCTCGTCGGCAGCGTCGGCGATGCACTCGCCCTTCTCGTGCTGGTGCTGATGTCGCTGCAAGCGGCGGTCCTGGAGGGCTCATTCGGAGCCGGGTACCGAGGGGCGGCATGTGCCGTCGCCGCGGTGTTCGGTGCCCGGATCCTTGCCACCGTGCTCTTCGGAGCCGTGCTCCTGGGGCCGCTGACGGCGCTCACCGGGCCGGGCGGGCCGCTGGACCGCCGGTGGCTGATGATCGGGACGGACGGACTGCGGCTCGCGCTGCTGGTCGTCGCGCCGCTGTGGATCGACTGGATGCCCGACAAGGCGCTCATGATGATCCTCATCACCGTCTTCGTCATCGGCGCTGCCGAACGCCTGTGGACGGTGTCCAAGGACGGCGCCGCCCCGGCGCTGCTGCCCGCGCCGCCCCCGGAGGGGGCCGCGGTGCGCCCGCTGCCCGACCACCTCGACGCCCTGCGCCGGCTCTCCCTGCGCACCGACTTCGTCGCCATTCCGGTCGCCGCCGCCGTCCTGCTGATCGCCACGCTCGTCGGCAACCTGCTGGGCTCGGGCCTGGAGTGGTTCTCGCTCCACCAGGCGGCCCTCGGCTCGTATGTCGCGGCCGGGCTCTTCTCGGCCTCGATCTCCACCCTGTACTTCCTGGAACTGCCCGGTTCGCAGACGCCCCGCCCGCGCTCGCCGCTGGAGGGCCTGCGCCGGCCGTCGACCGGGAGCGGACCCGACAAGGGCCGCACCGGATCCGTACCGCTGATCGTCGGCGCCTGCGCCCTGGTCGCCGGGGCCGTGGCCTCCTCCGCCGCCGTCGCCGTGCTGCACGCCGCCGACCTGGGAGGCGGGCCCGCCACCTTCGCCCTGCTGATCCTCGGCCTGACCGGAGCCACCGGCGTCGGTATCCGTACCGGCGGGAAGGTGCTGCCCACACTGTCGCGGCGCCGGCTGTTCGCGCTGGCCATCGCCGTCACGGGCCTTGCACTCCTCGCCATGGGGCTCGTGCCCGACACGGCGACCGTGGTGCTGATCGCGGTGCTCGCCGGGTACGCGGCCGGGGTCGCCGCCCATACCGGTCATGTCCTGGTCGACCAGGAGACCGAGGAGCCCCGGCGCTCCAGGTCCACCGAACACCTCCAGGCCGTCGTACGTGTCCTCATCGCGCTCGGCGCACTCGCGGGGCCGCTGCTCGCCGCGGCGATCGGCAGGCACCGGCTGGGCTCCGGCGACTTCGTCTTCGCCCATGGTGGAGCGGCCTTCGCGCTGATGCTGGTCGGTGCGCTGCTGCTGCCCGTCGCCGTGGTCGTCCTCGCGAAGACGGACGACCGTTCCGGAGTGCCGCTGCGCCGTGATCTGCGTGAGGCCCTGCGCGGCGGCGACCCGGCCGTCGCTCCCGCCGCGACCGGGTTCTTCCTCGCCCTGGAGGGCGGTGACGGTGCCGGCAAGTCCACCCAGGTCGAGGCGCTCGCCGAGTGGATCCGCGCCAAGGGCCACGAAGTGGTCGTCACCCGCGAACCGGGCGCGACCCCGGTCGGCAAGCGGCTGCGTTCGATCCTGCTCGATGTGTCGTCTGCCGGGCTCTCCCACCGGGCCGAGGCGCTGCTGTACGCCGCCGACCGCGCCGAGCACGTCGACTCGGTCGTCCGGCCGGCGCTGGAGCGCGGTGCGATCGTCATCTCCGACCGCTACATCGACTCGTCCGTCGCCTACCAGGGCGCGGGCCGTGATCTGTCCCCGACCGAGATCGCCCGGATCTCGCGCTGGGCGACGAGTGGACTCGTCCCGCATCTGACGGTGCTGCTGGACGTCGACCCGAGGACCGCACGGGAGCGCTTCACCGAGGCACCCGACCGGCTGGAGTCCGAGCCCGCGGAGTTCCACGCCCGGGTGCGGTCCGGTTTCCTGACGCTGGCCGCTGCCGATCCGACCCGCTACCTGGTGGTGGACGCGGACCAGGATCCGGAAGCGATCACCACGGTCGTACGCCACCGGCTCGACCAGCTCCTTCCGCTCTCCGAGGCCGAGATCGAGGCCCAGGAGGAGGCGCGCAGGGCCGCCGAGGAGGAGGCCAGGCGCAAGGCCGAGGAAGAGGCCGCCCGCAAGGCGGAGGAGGAGCGGCTGGAGCGCGAGCGCGAGGCGCAGCTCGCCAAGCTCCGGGCCGAGGAGGAGGAGCGCAAGCGCCGGGAGCTGGAGGAGGCACGCCGACGCGAGGCCGAACGCGAGGCCGAGCAGGCCCGGCAGCGCGCCGAGGAGGCCCGGCGTCTGGCCGAGGAGGAGCGGGCCAGGCTGGAGGCCGAGGAAGCGGCCCGGGAGGCCGAGCAGGCCCGGCTGCGCAGGCAGGCCGAGGAAGAGGCCCGGCTGCGCAAGGAGGCCGAGGCGCGGCGTCTGGAGAAGCAGCGCAAGGCCGAGGAGGCGCTGCTGAGGGCCGAGGAGGCCCGCCGCCGGGCCGAGGCCGAGGCGGCTGCCGCAGCGGAGGCTGCGCGGGCGGAGGCGGCTGCGGCGGCCTCCGTGCCGGACAACGAGGTCACGGTGCCGACACCGATCATCAATCCGAACGACGTGACCCAGCCGGTGCCCTCGCCGGCCCGCCCGGCCCCGACCTCCGACGAGGCCGAGACGGCGATGATCCCGAAGGTCCACGAACGGCCCGACGACCGGTCCGGGCGTCCCGGCCCGGCGGGGGCCGCCGACGAGACGACGGTGCTTCCTCCGGTACGGGACGAGAATCCGACGGACCGGGTCCCGAGGGGCATCTTCCGTGACGAGCGTCCGGCGGGCTCCGGCCGGGAGAGCGAGAACGAGCGCACGCGCGAGCTGCCGCAGATCACCGACCCGCACGGCGCGGCCCCGGCGCAGAGCGGCCAGGGGCGTACGGAACAGCAGGGGCGCCGGGGGCGCCGCCCTCGGCCCGACTGGGCCGAGGAGACCCCGCTGGACGACCTGCCGACCCTGGCGGACGAACTGCTGGGCGAGCACCGCGACGACGATGAGGATCCGGGCTCCTCGGGTCGCCGACGCCGCCCGCGCCGCTGATCCGCGACGGCTGCCGGGCGGATCGCCCGGCAGCCGTGCGGCCGGTTCTCATACAGCTGGTTCTCGTCCGGCCGGTTCTCGTGCGGCCGTCTCCCGCGCTGCCGGACCGCTGGCCGCCGTCCTGCCTGGATTGTCGGACCCGTCCTCCACAATGGAGTCGGACCGGGCACGGGAGCCGGACCGGGAAGCCGGATCGTCAACCAGCGCCATCACAGCCGTGTGGCCGAACGGCACAAGAGCCGCGCGGCGCACACCACCGGAAAGGGCGGTGACCCATGACCGTATGGGACGACCTGGTCGGTCAGGACCGGGTGCAGGAGCAGCTTGCCGCCGCCGCCCGGGACGCCGATGTGCTCGTCACCGCCCACACGGCGGGGGAACCGGTGCCTCCGGGGTCGAAGATGACCCACGCCTGGCTGTTCACCGGTCCGCCGGGCTCCGGCCGCTCCACCGCCGCCCGCGCCTTTGCCGCTGCCCTCCAGTGCACCAGCCCCGATCGGGCCCTGGGCGGCGCACCGGGATGCGGCTTCTGCGACGGCTGCCACACCAGCCTCATCGGCACCCACGCCGATGTCGAGGTGGTCCGTACGGATCTGCTGTCCATCGGTGTGAAGGAGACCCGCGAGCTGGTCCGCCGCGCCCAGCTCTCCCCGGCCGTGGGCCGCTGGCAGGTCATCGTCCTGGAGGACGCCGACCGGCTGACCGAAGGCGCGGGAAACGTCCTGCTGAAGGCCGTGGAGGAGCCCGCACCGCGCACGGTCTGGCTGCTGTGCGCCCCTTCCCTCGAAGACGTCCTGCCCACCATCCGTTCCCGCTGCCGTCATCTCACGCTGCGCACGCCCCCGGTCGACGCGGTCACCGATGTCCTGATCCGCCGCGACGGCATCGACCCGGAGCGGGCCGCGTCCGCCGCCCGTGCGACCCAGGGCCACATCGACCGCGCCCGCCGCCTCGCCACCGACGAGAGGGCCCGCTCGCGCCGCGCCGCCGTGCTCAAGCTCCCCCTGCGGGTCGAGGACATCGGAGGCTGCCTCAAGGCCGCCCAGGAGCTGATCGACACCGCCACCGAAGACGCCAAGCAGGTCTCGGAGGAGGTCGACGCCAAGGAGACGGAGGAGATGAAGGCCGCCCTCGGCGCCGCCGCAGGGGGACGGATGCCGCGCGGCACGGCAGGGGTGATCAAGGAGCTCGAGGACAGACAGAAGCGCCGCAGGACCCGTACCCAGCGCGACAGCCTCGATCTGGCGCTCACCGACCTGACCGGCTTCTACCGCGACGTCCTGGCCATCCAGCTGGGCTCGAGCATCGCCCTCGCTCACACGGACGTGCAGGACACCCTCGACCGCGTCGCCCGCTCCTCCACGCCCGAGCGCACCCTGCGCCGGATAGAGGCGGTGATCGCCTGCCGCCGGGCCCTGGACCGCAACGTGGCGCCGCTGCTCGCGGTGGAGGCGATGACGATGGCGCTGCGCGCGGGCTGAGGCCGGCTGCACGCGGGCTGAGGTCGTCCATCGCCGCCGTCCCGTCCGTTCGCCCGGTTCGGCACCTCGTCACCGCGTCACTGCCGTTCCCTCGTACTGATTGCCGCATTTCACCCCTATGGGTGGAGAAGCGGGCGAGTCGTCGCGTGGCGGCTACGCTCCGGGGATGGACACCAGGCGCCCGCTCCGCATCCTCGCCACCGCACTCGGCACTGCCGGCCTTCTCCTGTCCGGTTGCAGCAGTGGCGGTGGCGGTTCGACGAACGCCTCCCCGTCGGCCCCGTCCGCACCCGCCGCGCTCACGCAGTACTACGCGCAGGAACTGACCTGGCGGGACTGCGGCGTCGAAGGGTTCCAGTGCGCGACGATGAAGGCACCCCTGGACTACACGGAGCCGGACGGCGGTGACATCAAGCTGGCGGTGGTCCGTGCGAAGGCCACCGGGCCGGGCAAGCGGATCGGCTCCCTCCTGGTGAATCCGGGCGGCCCCGGCGGTTCGGCCGTCGGCTATCTCCAGAGTTACGCCGGCATCGGCTACCCCGCCCAGGTCCGGGCCCGTTACGACATGGTCGCCATCGATCCGCGCGGAGTGGCCCGCAGCGAACCCGTGAAATGCCTCACGGGCCCGCAGATGGACGCCTTCACCCAGGTCGACCAGACCCCCGACGACCAGGCGGAGATCGACCGGCTGAACAAGGCCTACCAGGACTTCGCGAGCGGCTGCGAGCGGCGCTCGGGCGAGATCCTTCCGCATGTCTCCACCGCCGAGACGGCCCGCGACATGGACATGCTGCGCGCCCTGCTCGGTGACGAGAAGCTGCACTATGTCGGGGCGTCGTACGGCACCTACCTCGGCGCGACGTACGCCGAGCTGTTCCCCGCCCGGGTCGGCCGCCTGGTCCTGGACGGGGCGATGGACCCGTCGCTGTCCGCCGTCGACGCGAACCGCGACCAGAACGCGGGCTTCGAGACGGCGTTCCAGTCCTTCGCCGCCGACTGCGTGAAGAAGACGGACTGCCCGCTCGGCACCACCTCCACCGCCGACGCGGCCACCCTCCTGAAGAAGCTCTTCGCCGACCTCGACGCCAAGCCGATCCCCACCGGTTCCTCCCGCGAACTCACCGAGTCCCTCGCGACCACGGGAGTGATCGCCGCCATGTACGACGAGTCGGCCTGGCCCCAGCTCCGCGACGCTCTCACGGCCGCCAAGAAGGGCGATGGCTCCGGCCTGCTCTCCCTGTCGGACAGCTACTACGAACGCGAGCCGAACGGCACGTACGCGAACCTGATGTTCGCCAACGCCGCCGTGAACTGTCTCGATTCCCCGCCCGCCTTCGCGGACACCGATGCGGCAGTCCAGGCGATCCCCGGCTTCGAGAAGGCGTCCCCGGTCTTCGGCAGGACCTTCGTCTGGTCCGCCCTGAGCTGTGCCCACTGGCCGGTCGGCTCCACCGGCACCCCGCACCGGATCGAGGCCAAGGGAGCCGCCCCGATCCTCGTGGTCGGCACCACCCGCGACCCGGCCACCCCGTACAAGTGGGCCGAGTCCCTGTCCGGCCAGCTCTCCTCCGGCACCCTCCTCACCTACCGCGGTGACGGCCACACCGCGTACGGCCGGGGCAGCGACTGCATCGACACGGCGATCAACACCTATCTCCTGGACGGCAAGCCTCCGGCCGACGGCACGATGTGCTCCTGATCCCCTCAAAGCCGCTCTTGACCTGCGAAAACGGACCGGAGTCGGGCCGGTGCGGAGCACCCCCGGAAACTGTGTAGACTTGGCGACGCTGCTGATCGCACCATGGTGCGACAGAGTGTGCCGCCTTAGCTCAGTTGGCCAGAGCAACGCACTCGTAATGCGTAGGTCTCGGGTTCGAATCCCGAAGGCGGCTCAACTGGAACCCCAGTTCGGAAGAACTCCGACCTGGGGTTCTGTCGTTCAGCGGATGCGACGCGAGTGGGCCGCGCGGGTGCGGGGACAACTGGCTCGGGTGCTGCGGCCCGACCGGTGCGCACGGCCCGATTCCGGCCTGTGCCTGCGGTTCGTGCCTGGCCACAGGGGCTGCCGACTGGCATCGGACCAGTCCTGACCATCCCGAATCCGCCGCTCAACAGACACTGGCGATCGGGGAAGGCAGTGAAGTGCCCAATCGCCCGGAGCCAGTACGCTGATTCCGGCGGGATCCGGCCCGTAGGACAGTGTCTGGGAGGTGTGTCATGACTGCCGAGATGGTGGCTCCCTCGTGGATGCATGAACAGATCACGGCGCAGGAGTACGACTCCTGGTCCGAGGAGCAGTGCGCCGGGATCGAAATCGTGGACGGGATGGTCGTCTTGAGCCCGAGCGCGTCCAAGCGGCACAACCGGCTGGCCAGGATTCTGGCGAACGGTCTGGATGCCGCCGCGGGTCCGGACTGGAACGCCGACACCGACTTCGACGTCCGTCTTCAGGACGTCCCGCTCACCAATCGCCGTCCGGACGTTGTCGTGTATCGCGCGGACACGATCGACGTCACCCCCACCCGCCCCGAGCATGTGCTGCTGGTGGTGGAGGTGGTCTCTCCGGGTTCGGAGACCACTGACCGGATCGTCAAGGTCGACCAGTACGCCAAGGCCGGCATCGGCTTCTACTGGCGGATCGAGCAGGCAGCGACAGGCGTTCCTCTCGTGTACACGTACGTCCTCGATCCTGCGACGAAGATCTACCGGGAGGGCGACATGTTCACCGGCGTGGTCAAGGCCGCGGCTCCCTTTCCGGTGGAGATCGACCTCGGCCAGATCTGATCAGGGCGACCGCGGCTGACGGTGCCGGGTCGCGGTACGGACCCGTCGGCGTCGCGTCAGTGGCGGATCACGCCCGTGCTGTCGCCGCGCAGCACCGTCTCGCCGTCCTGGTTGACGATCTCGATGTCGAACTCCACGCCCGTGCCCGAGCGGACCTCGCTGAGCGCTCGCACGGTCACTTCGGCGGTGATGGTGTCGCCCGACCAGACCGGCCGCAGGAACTCGAAGCCCATCCGCCGCGCGATGAAGTGGAGCTGCCCGCCGATCTTCGTGGCGAGGGACGCGGTGAACAGCCCGTGCGCCATCGCCCGGCCCTGCTCGGGCAGATGGTGTCGACCCCGGTCGCCGACGAGGTCGGCGAAGGCCGCGATGTCCTCGTCGGTGATGGCCCGGTGCTCGCGCAGCACTTCGCCGACCTTCAGGTCGGGGACGCCGTTCACCGGGCGGCCTCCGCGGCCTCGGTCCGCGGGTCGGCGGTGTCCTTGTCGCGGATCAGGCAGCTGCTCTTGCCCGCGGCGCAGAGCCGGCCCTTCGCGTCCACCACCCGGCAGGACGCCATGCCTCTGTTGCGGCCGAGGTGCACCACCTCGGTGTCCACCGTGACCAGGCCGGAGGCCTCGTGCACCGGGCGCAGGAAGTCCACGTTCAGGTCGAGGGTGACGATGTCCTTGTCCTCGGGGATCGCGGAGAGGATCGACCATCCCAGAGCGGAGTCCATGACCGTCGACAGAATGCCACCGGCGAGCAGGCCGAAGTGGTTCGTGAGGAAGGTCTTCACCGGCATCGTGAACCGCACCGTGCCCGGGTCGGCTTTGACGACCTCGATACCGAGGACTTGCGCGACCGGCGGCGCGACGACATCGCCCGAGACCATGCCGCGCAGAGAGGAAAGACCCGTTGTGTCGGCCTGGGTGGCGAAAAGCGGCCCCTGGTCCCGCCATGCGATCGTGGCGGTGTGCGTGCTGGGAGCATGCACCTCTGACACTTCGCTCCTCCGGATGGTGATCGGACATGTGGATGTCAGCATGGCAGTACCCCTGTGGGGCGGCAACGTGGCCTCTATAGAAGCAAGTTGACGCTCCGTCTGCGCAAAGGGTCGAACATTCGGCGCCTGCTCGGCGGCCGCATTGCCGATGCCCTGATGAACTCGGGAAGCGCCTCGGTGCCCTTGTCACCGGCGATCGGACCGCTCCGGAGCGGACTCGTGAAACATTCGTGAATACCCCGTGGACGCAATGTCGTTGGGGCCGCCTATGCTGCACCGGACGATCACGCGGGACCAGGGGAGGGCGCGGCATGTTCGGCAGGCTGTTCGGCGGGCGTGAGGAGAGACCGGAGGCGGATCCGCACGCCCTTCCCGTTCCGCGCAGGCAGAAGAACGGGATGTACACGCTGCGTGCGCTCGGGGACGAGCGGGTGCTGGCGCTGGTGGAGGCGGCCGGCGCGGGGGACTGGGAGGCGGTCAAGGCGGCGCTGGGCCCCTTCGACCTCGGTCACGACCATCACGTGCTGGGTGAGCTGGCCGATGTGGAGGGATTGCAGGACTGGATCGGCCGGGCCGTCGAGGAGGACAAGGAGCACCGGGCGACGGCTCTGCTGATATCCGGAACGCGCTATATCAAGTGGGGTTGGGAGGCGCGCACCGCCGAGCGTGCCGTGAACGTCACGCGGGAGCAGTGGCGGGTCTTCCACGAGCGGCTCCGCGTGGCCGAGGAGCAGCTGTTCGAGGCCGCCGAGTTGCGGCCGGAGTGGGCCACTCCGTGGCGCCAACTGCTCACCTCCGGCCGTGGCATGTCACTGGGCCCCACCATCACCGAGACCCGGCGCGATGCCGCCCTGCGCCGTGACCCGCTGAGTCTGGAGGTCCACATCGAATGGCTGTCCCAGTTGCAGCCCCGTTGGGGCGGCGAGCCGGGGCAGGCCCTGGCGTTCGCCCGTGAGGCGTTCGCCCGCACCCCGCAGGGGCACCGGCTCGGCTGCCTGATCGCCATGGCACACATCGAGGAGTGGGTCGAGTCGGACAGGAAGGACTGCCTCACATCTCCCGATATCCAGGCGGAGTTGCGGGATGCGGCGGACCACAGCATCCTTCACCCCGCTTATCTGCGACGCCCGGGATGGCAGGCCGACTTCAACCTGTTCGCCATGGCCCTGTCCCTGGCCGGTGAGCGCCACACGGGCCGGCGGGTCTTCCGGGCGCTGGACGGCGCCTACACCCGCTGGCCCTGGGCCTATTTCGCGGAACCCGAGAAGCAGTTCGCCCGCAGTCTCCGCCGCGCTTGAGCGCACGCCTGCAACGGCCCCTCCCGTCACCTGCCGCCCTCCTACTCCGGACTGCCCGATGAATCTGCCCGACACCGCCGCGACCCCGGCCGGCGCCGATCGCACCTTCCAGGTGGATCTGCGCGGCCTCGTCGACCTCCTCTCCCACCACCTCTACTCCAGCCCTCGCGTCTACCTGCGTGAACTCCTGCAGAACGCCGTGGACGCGCTGACCGCCCGGCACGGTCTCGAACCGGACGTCCCCGCCGGGGCCTTCGGTATCCGCCTGTACGCCGACGGCTCGGTGGTACGTGTCGAGGACGACGGCGTCGGTCTCACCGAGGCCGATGTGCACACCTTCCTCGCCACGATCGGCCGCAGCAGCAAGCGTGCCGAACAGATCGCCGAGCAACGCGGCGACTTCATCGGCCAGTTCGGCATCGGGCTGCTCTCCTGTTTCCTGGTCGCGGACGAGATCCACGTCCTGAGCCGCTCCGCCCGCACCCCCGACGCGCCTACCGTGGAGTGGCGGGGACGCGGTGACGGCAGCTACACCGTCCGCACCCTGCCCGCATCCGCCCGCCCCCGGCCCGGTACCACCGTCACCTTGACGCCGCGTGCCGACACGGGCGAGTGGACCCGGCCGGTGCAGGTGCTCGCGCTGGCCCGGCACTTCGGCTCCCTGCTGCGCCACCCGGTGACCTTCGACGACGGCACGGGCGGCCCGGGCGTGTCCATCAATCCCGAGCCCGCACCCTGGGCACGTACGTACCCCACCCCGGGTGCCCGTTCCCGCGCGCTGGCCGCGTACGGCGAGGAGGTCTTCGGGTTCACGCCGCTGGACGCCATCGAGCTGGACGTGCCGGTCGTGGGCCTGAAGGGCATTGCGTGCGTGCTGCCCGAGGCGGTGCCGGCCGGGCGGCGTCACGGCCATCGCGTGCACGTCAAGGGCATGCTGCTGTCCGAGCAGGCCGAGGAGCTCCTGCCCGCATGGGCCTTCTTCGTCCGCTGCGTCGTCGATGTCGAGAGCCTGCGACCGACGGCGTCCCGCGAATCCCTGTACGAGGACGACACGCTCGCCGCCGTTCGTGACGCCCTCGCCGAGCGGCTGCGCGCGTGGATTTCACGGGCCGCCGCCAGTGACCCGGACCTGCTCGCCCGTTTCCTCCAGGCCCATCACCTGGCCGTGAAGTCGCTCGCGGTGCACGACGACGAGATCCTGCGGATGCTGCTGCCCTGGCTGCCGTTCGAGACCACCGACGGGCACACCACCCTCGACGAGTTCGCGCGCACCCACCGCACGGTGCTGGTGACGTCGAGTGTGGAGGAGTTCCGGCAGGTCGCGGCGATCGCCTCCGCCGCCGGGCTCGGTGTCGTCAACGGTGGCTACACGTACGACCGTGAACTGGTGCACCGGCTGCCGGAGATCAGGCCCGAGGTCGGCGTCGCCGACCTCGACCCGGCGACCCTCACGGCCCACCTCGACCCCGTCGACCGTGAGACGGAACTGGCCGCGGTGGCCTATCTGGCCCTGGCCCGCGACGCCCTCGCCGTCTTCGACTGCGACGTCGCGCTGCGCACCTTCCAGCCCGCCTCCGCCCCCGCCCTCCTCGTCGACAGCCGCGAGGCCCGGCACGAGCGCACGCGCTCCCAGCTCGCCCGTGAGCAGGAGGGTGGCCTGTGGGGCGACATCCTCGGGGCTCTGCGCCAGGAGGCCCCGCGGGCCCAACTGATCCTCAACCAGCTCAACCCGCTGGTCCGTGCCGCCGTCGCCATCGGCGAGCCCGAGCTGGCCCGCACCAGCGCCGAAGCCCTCTACGGGCAGGCCGCGCTGCTGTCCCGGCGCCCGCTCAGGCCCGCCGAGTCGAGCCTCATCAACCGCTCCTTCCTCGACCTTCTCGCCCACGCCCTCCGCAAGGACAGCTGACGATGCCGACCGCACCCCAGACCACCGACGAGCTGTACCAGGCACTCCAGGAGAACGCCCGGCACCCCTACGGTCGTACCCGCACCGTCACGGCCGAGGAACTCGCGGAAGCCGCCGAGCAGTTCGCCGAGTCCGCTCCCCTCGTCGACGCGCTCCTGGAACTCCAGGAGGCGTACACCTACGGCTCCGAACCCCGGAAGTCTCCCGTTGTCTTCGCCCGCCTGCTCACCCTTTTCGACGAGCAGCCCGACGTCTTCGACGAGCGCCGGCGGCACCTGCTGTTCTGGCGGTTCAAGTGGGTGTCCAACGCGCTGCGCGCGCTGCCCGAGATACCGCTCGCCAGCCTGCGCCAGTGGCTGAAGGAGATGCGCGACCGGTACGAGAAGGCCGGTCTGGGCCTCCAGCCCTACTACGGGCAGGCGTACCAGCTCGCCGCGCACACCGGCGAGGGCGCCACCCTCGCCTACGAGCTGTGGGCAGGCCGCTCCCGGACCCCGTTGAGCGACTGCGAGGCCTGCGAGATCTGCGAACTCGCCCTGTACCGCCTCGCGGCGGGCGACGACGAGCGGGCGCTCGGTGCCTGGGAGCCCGTCCTGGCCGGCCAGGAGTCCTGCCAGGAGGAACCGGCCCGCTCCGTCTCCCATGCGCTGTTGCCCCTGCTGCGCACCGGTCGCGTCGAACAGGCCCGCGAACTTCACCTCGCCGGTTACCGGAGTTGCCGCCGCAACCCCTCGATGTCCTCAGAGGTCGGCCGGCATCTGGAGTTCTGCGCGCTGACCGGCAACGAGGCGCGAGGTCTGGAACTGCTCGCGGAGAACCGGAACCTGTTCGACGAGGTGGACTCGCCGCTGGACCTGTCCGACTTCCTCACCGGCGTCGAGGTCCTCCTCCAGCGTGTCGAGTCCCTCGGCCACGGTGAACTGCCCGCCGCCGGATTCGCGGGACGCACCTGGACGGTGGCCGGCCTGCGCACCGAGGTGCGGGGCCGCGCCGACGACCTCGTCGCCCGCTTCGACGCCCGCAACGGCACCACGGCCCACACCGACCGCCGCAGGGACCGCCTCGACCGTGCCCCGCTCCTGGACGGGCTGGAACTGAGCCTGCGCACCCGCACCCTCGACGACGTGGCCCCGGTCGTCCCGGTGACCGCCCCCGCCCCCGCTGTGCCCGCCGCCGTCCCGGATTCGCTGCCCGAACTCATCCTCCAGGCACGGGCGTGGGACGAGGTGGGGCACCCGGGCGCACAGGTCTGCTGGGCGCGGCTGCGCATGCTCGTCGCCGCCCGTGACTACACCCACCCCGACGACCCGGAACTGGGCCCGCTCGTCCAGCTGCGCGCGGACCTGCTGGACGAGGAGGCGAGCCGGGCGGGCGAGAAGGACGATTTCGCCGGCGCTGCCGCTCTTCACGAGGAGGCCGCAGGACTGTACGAAGACGCCGGGGTGCCCGGTGACGCGGCGGTCGCCCGCGCCTGCGCCCTGCTCGCCGCCGCCGAGCATCCCGCGGAGGGCGCCGACGAAGCCGAGGCGAAGGTCGCCGCGTTGACCGACGTCCACGCGTCCGTGGTCCGCCTGCACGAGGAGACGCCCGGCCTCGCCGCCCGCCATGAGGCCCGCCTGCTGCGGCTGCGGGCGACCGCGCTCGGCATGCGCCTGCAGAACTCGGGGAGCGAGGAGCACGTCGCGCCGGTCCTTGCCGAGGTGGACCTGCTGCACGCGTTCGCCACCCGACACGATGTCGTCGGGCAGATTTCCGGCGCCCTGCTGCTGCGGGCCACCACCTACGCCCTCTCCGGCGATCCGGCCGCCGCGGTCACCGAGATCGACGGCCTCCTCGACCGTCTGAAGACGCAGGGCCCCGCCTGGCACCTGCCCCGCACGCTCGGACTGCGTGGCCGGCTCCAGCTCGGCCTCCAGGACGCGCAGGCCGCACACGCGGACCTGACCGAGGGCCTGCGGCTGGCCGCCGAATGGCCGGGCGACGTGGTCGACACCGCCCGCCTGCACGGTGATCTGGCCGAGGCCTGTATGCACCTGGGCCGCCCTGACGAGGCTCTGCGGCACCTGACGCGCGCGGCGGAGCTCAACCAGCGCCGCGGCAGCCGGACGGACGCGTTCTGCGCCTACAGCAACGCGGCTCAGCTCTGCCTCGACCTGGGCCGGGTCGAGGACTGCATCGCACTGCTCGACTCCCTCCTGGCCGAACCGGACGTCGCCGCCGGAGAGCTGGACGACCGGCTCGTCGCCCAGCTGCGCCTGACCCGCGCCCGCGCGCTGCACGCGGGGGAGGACACCAAGGCCGCCGCGGCGGAGTTCGCCGCCCTCGCGGCCGAGTCGGCCGGCTGGGACGACGACCCGGGGAGCCACGCCATGATCGCGGCGGAAACTGCCGTACTCCTCGGCGAATCAGGCGAGTTCGACCGGGCCCGCGAGGCCGTGGACCAGGCGCTCGCCGCCCATGCCCGGGCCCCGCGCTATGAGCAGCTCAGCAACGGGCTGCGCGAACTCGCCCGCCTTCAGGCCCAGCAGCAGGGCCCCGACGGTCTGGCCGACGCCCTCGCCCACCTCGCCACCGCCGGGCGGATCGCCGACGAGGCCCGCGCCGCCGAGTACCAGGCCCACGGCCGCTCCCTGGACAGCGCCCTGGCCTATGAATACGGGCGGGTCAACGCCTACGCCGGTGAGTACGAGGACGCCCTGGTCGCCCTGGAGAAGGCCCTCGCCCTGCTCGGTGAGCCCGGACCGGAGGATGACCGCATCGGCGAATGGGCCGAGTGCGTCCGTCTCGCGGGTGCCGTGGAGGGCATGTATCTGGAACGCCCCGTCCCCGCCCTCGCCCGCCTCGACGCGGCGGTCTCCCGCCTGACGGCCCTGGGCCACACCGAGGAGACCGAGCCGCTGACCTCCTTGGCGGCCCGGCTGCGCGACCAGGAGTGACGCGCGGCGGTGAGCGGCGCCGCAGTCCGCGGCCCTCAGCGCGTCAACTCGACGATCAGCGCCGTCGCTTCGGCGATGAGCTCCACCTCGTGCGGGCTCATCGTCGGGTTGGCCGCGCGGTGCGAGGCGGCTTCGGCGAGGTGGTGCGCGGGGATGCCGCCGGCGGCGGCGAAATGCGGCAGCAGTGCCTCCAGAAGGGCGCGGGCCTCCGCAGTCAGTGGGGAGCGGGCATCGACGGCGATCTGGGCGAGGATCAGGGACGACATGGCCCGGTCCATGGCCGGGGCGCCCTCCCTGGTGTTGCTCCAGTCGATCACCACCGGACCCCGGTCCGTCAGCATCACGTTGTCCGGGTGCAGGTCGAGGTGGAGGACGCGGTCCTCGGGGTCCGGGGAGAGCCGGGCGGGCACGGTGTGCAGCTCGGCGAGGA
Organism: Streptomyces sp. NPDC052052; assembly: GCF_040680455.1. NCBI lineage: Bacteria > Bacillati > Actinomycetota > Actinomycetes > Kitasatosporales > Streptomycetaceae > Streptomyces > Streptomyces sp. NPDC052052. Next base: position 53,098 of record NZ_JBFAWU010000023.1, read on the forward strand.
GTCCGGCCAGCATGGCGCTTCCCTCGGCCGCGGAGAGGTCGCCGGACAGCATGGACTGCAGCATCGTCGGGCCGGTCAGACGTTGCAGCACCAGTTCGGCGGGGGCGGTGTCGGCGGTGCGGGGGCCGAGCCGGGGGACCGGATAGCCGTGGGCGCTGAGATAGGACATGACCGCCCACTCATGGGTGGCGTCCATGCCGTCGCGGTAGCGGCGCAACACCCATGTCTCGTCGAGTACGTAGACGTCGGCCGATCGTCCGGAACCCAGTAGCTCACGTTTTCGCATGGGGCGAACCTATGGGGTATGAACGGTTGTTCGGGAAGTCGCCTGCGCATAGGGACGTCCTCGGCCCAGCCGAGCAGCCGGTCCACCAGGATCTCGCGCCCTTCGTCGTCCCGGATGCGACCGGTGCAGTGGCCGAAGCACTGGTCGGTGCGGTTGGTGATCAGACCGGCGTCGGTGCGGGTGGAACGGTTGTGGAAGGGGATGAAGGTGATCTCGCGTTCGTGCGTGCCTATGAGGGGAGCCCAAGCCTTTCGCGCGGGTCACGCCGGGGCGCGCGAGCCCGGCCTGATCCACACGAGAGGCCGAGGGGCCGAGAGGCCCGGGCACGGTCGGCAGCCCGGGCGGGTGCCGGGCCGCGGAGTAGCCTGGATATGAACGGCTTGCGGTGAGCCGCCGCCGTCGGCCTGCGCGTCGAAGGAGGCCGTCTCCTATGGAAGCACTGGTCAACGTCGTGATCATCATCGTGATGATCGCGCTTGCGGCGTTCGTCATCCACCGGCTCAACACCCGGCACCGGCATCAGCATCTGCGGCCGGCGCACTACGACCACGGGCTGGTCGGGTTCGGCGAGGGACCGGACGTACGAGCCGCTCCAGGACCCGGTCCGGAGCCTGTCACGGGTGAGCGGCGGGGGAGCGGAGAGCCCGGTGGGTCCGGAGGGCCGGAGACCTCGCGTTCCGCCGAGTGATGTGCGGGCCGTACATTTCGCGTTCCGCCGAGTGATGCGCCGTTGGCGGACTACTTCGCGTCCGAGTAGCGCTTCACCACCGCCGTCGTGAACGGGAAGCGCACCGGCGTCTCGCCGAAGGCGGTCCGCCCGGCCAGGTCACCGGCTGCCCGGATCGCCGCCACGACCGTCTCGGCCTCCTCGCGCGGACAGTGCACGATGACCTCGTCGTGCTGGAAGAAGACCAGTTCGGCCCGGAGCCCGGCGGAGCCGAGCGACTGGCGCAGAGCGGCCAGGAACAGCAGCGCCCAGTCCGCGGCGCTGCCCTGCACCACGAAGTTGCGCGTGAAACGGCCGCGTGCGCGGGCGTTCGACGAGGCATAGCCGGGCGTCGACTCGCTTTCCTCGGAGGGGTGTTCGGCGTCCTCCTGCGGAATACCGGCCTCTTCGTCCGGCCCGCTCCCGGCCGCGGGGGGACTGGTCCGGCCCAGCCAGGTCCGGACGAGACGCCCTTCCTCCCCCGCCTTCGCGGCGCCGTCGACATAGGCCACGGCCTGTGGAAATCTCCGGCGCAGAGCGGCCAGGTTCTTCAGGCCGTCGCCCGAGGTCTGACCGTAGACCGCGCTCAGCAGGGCGAGCTTGGCGTGGTCCCGGTCGCCGCGGAAGGCCCGATGCGAGAGCGCGGTGTAGAGATCGCCGTCGTCGCTTGCCACCTCCATCAGTCCGCGATCGCGCGAGATTGCGGCCAGCACGCGGGGCTCCATCTGGTCGGCGTCCGCGACGACCAGGCTCCAGCCCTCGTCGGCGACGACCGCCTGCCGTATCACCTTGGGGATCTGCAGCGCTCCGCCGCCGTTGGTCGTCCAGCGTCCGCTGACCGTGCCGCCCGGCTGGTACTCGGGGCGGAAGCGGCCGTCGCGCACCCAGTCCTGGAGCCAGCTCCAGCCGTGCGCCGTCCAGATGCGGTACAGCTTCTTGTACTGGAGGAGGGGTTCCACCGCCGGATGGTCCAGCGACGCCAGCTCCCAGCGCCGGGTGGACCTCACCTTGATGCCGGACCGGGCGAAGGCCTTCACCACGTCGGCGGGGAGGTCGGGGCGGACCCGTCTGCCGAAGGCGGCAGACACCTCCTCGGCCAGTTCGGCCAGTCTGCGGGGCTCGCCGCCGCCCGCGTAGCGTTCGCCGAGCAGGGTGCGGAGCACGTCCCGGTGCACGTCGGCGCGCCAGGGCAGGCCGGAGAAGTGCATCTCCGCGGCGACCAGCATGCCCGCCGACTCGGCGGCCGTCAGCAGACGCATCCGGTCCGGGCGGGCGGTGGCATCGTGGCGGCGGAGCTGGTCGGCGTAGACCCGGAGCAGACCGTCGAAGGGGAGGTCCGCGCCGGACCGCGGTTCGAAGAGGGAGGACTGCGCGCCGGACTCGGCCGAGCGGGGCGGCGGGTCGGGGGGTACGGGGGCGTTGCGCAGGCGGGCGTGGGCGGCGGCTGCGGAGCGGGGTTCGCCGAACCGGCCCTCGTGGCCGAGGAGGAGGGACTCGGCGACCTCGATGTCGTAACAGCGGGTGACCCGGACCCCGGCGGCGAGCAGCCGCGGATAGACCTGGGCGGTGGACCGCCAGACCCAGCGTGTGACGTCCGGGCGGGAGCGGACGGCCTCCACGAGGTCGGGTTCGGTCAGCACCGGGGCGGTGGGCAGGCCGGTGGAGTCCAGCGGGGCGAGGAGTGCGCCGCCGGTCTCCGTGGGAGCCAGAGCCCAGCGTCCGGTCATGTGATCGAGTCTGGCACCCGGTACTGACAGGGCGAGGGAGGCGCGGGGCGCGGCTGCCGCCCGTACCTGACCGGAACCGGGGATCCGGCTTCCCGGACCCCCGGTTCCCGCAGGCCGGACGGGGCGAAGCTACTCGCTGTCCGTCGTCCAGGTGCCCAGGGAGATCTCCGCGGTGATGCCGGGGCCGAAACCGGCCATCAGGCCGCGGTGGCCGTCGAGCGCCGACCCCTCATCGAACATGCGGCCGAGGGCGTCGAGCACCACCGCGCTGGCGATGTTGCCGTACTCGGTGAGCGTGGCGCGGCTGAAGCGGAACGCTTCCGGCGGCACGTCGAGGAAGAGACTCAGGTCGTCCAGGATGCGTGGGCCGCCCGCGTGGATGATGTAGAAGTCCATCTTGCCGGCGTTCCACTGGTGCTCCTCCGCGACCGCGTTCAGCGCCGGGGCGAGCGGTTCCATGGTCCCCGGCACACGCTTGTCCAGCTGGAAGTGGAATCCGGTGGACCGGACCGCGTAGGAGATCCAGTCCTCGGTCGCCGGAATGACGTACGAACCGTTGCGTTCCAGACGGACTCCGGTTCCCCCGGTGCCCCGGACCACCGCGGCGGCTATGCCGTCGCCGAACAGGCCGTTGGACAGCAGGGATCCGACACCCACATCGGTGGGCTGGTAGCACAGCGAGCAGAACTCGCAGGCGACGATCAGCGCGTTCAATTCGGGGTACGCCCTGCAGAAGTCGTGGGCCCGGTTGACGGCCGCACCGCCCGCGGCACAGCCGAGTTGGGCGATCGGCAGCTGTCGTGTCTCCGGCCTGAAGCCCATCTCGTCGATGAGCCACGAGGTCGGCGGCGGCATCATGAAGCCGGTGCAGGAGACATAGACGATCAAGTCGATCTGCTGCGGCTCCAGTTCGGCCTGGTCGAGTGCCCGGCGTATCACGGCCGGAACGCGGGCCTTGGTGTGCTGTTCGTAGGTGACGCTGCGGGCGTCCAGGCCCGGGTGCTGCAGCACCTTCTCGATCGGCTGGATCAGGTGCCGTTTCTGCACCCCGGTATGTTCGATCAGACGAAGGACCAGGTCGATCTGCGGGTGGTCGCCGTGCAACCGTTGTGCCAGTTCGAGGGTTTCCTCGTTGGTGATGACGTACTCGGGGACCTCGATCGCCGGCTTGCAGAGAACCGCCATGGAACTCCTCCTAGCGGATTTTGGTCCACACGGCCGTGCCCGGGACATCACGGGGTGTCTGCCGGCGCGGGAGCGGCCACCACGGCTCGGCACGCGGGATGCCGCGCGCACCTGTGCGGTGATGGGTTCCGGTGCCGGATTGGATGCCCCTGGGGCGCGGACGGGCCGACCGTCGAAGACTGAGTCCTGTGCCGTGCGTGGGCGGGATCCTGATCCGCCACGGCTCGGGTGGCCGTCGTGAACACGCTACGGGAGGCCGGCCGGGGCCGCATCTCGAACCACGCGCCCTGCGCCCCGGCCCGCCCCGTACCGGGCACGGCACCCGCGCCCCGCCGCTGTCGGGCCGGTGCCGGCACACCGGAGCGCCCGGCACCGGGTCGGTTCCGGTTGCCGGGCGCCCTGCGGTGACGCACCATCGTTGGCAGTCACGGCCCGCGTCCCACGCACCCGGCCTCCGCGAGGTCCGCGCGGTCCGGGCGCGGAGGTCCGGCGGCGAACCGGGCGTCCATGGTCACCAGGTGACGGGCAGTTCGAGGGGATAGCGCCAGATCGAGGTCTTGTTCCAGCGCACCTCCTCGGCCGGCGTCGCCAGCTTCAGCGCCGGGAAGCGTTCCAGCAGGGTTCCGATGGCGACCTGGAGTTCCGTGGTCGCGAGCGGGAAGCCGAGGCAGTGGTGCCCGCCCCAGCCGAAGGTCATGTGGGACGGACCGTTGCGCTCCAGGTCCAGCTCGTCGGGCCGGTCGAACTTCCGCGGGTCGCGGTTGGCCGTCAGGTAGGAGACGTGCACGATGTCGCCCTGCCGGATCGTCACCCCGCTCAGTTCCACGTCCTCGAGGGCGACCCGAGGGATGCCGACACCCTTGCGGAACGGGATGAAGCGCAGCAGCTCGTCGATGGCCTGCGGGAGCATGTCCGGGCGCTCGCGGAGCATGGCGAGTTCGTCGGGCCTGGTGAGCAGCGTGTAGGAGAGGTTCCCGATCTCGTACGTGGTGGTGTCCTGACCCGTGATGAGCAGGACCATGGCCATCACGGTCAGTTCCTGGTCGTTGAGGATCTCGTCCCCGTCACGGGCCGTGGCCAGCGCGCTGATCAGGTCGTCGGCCGGGTCCGCGCGCCGTTGGGCCGTCAACCGCTGGAAGTAGGCGCGGAGATCGGCCTTGGACCGTACCGCGGCGTCCCGGTTCTCGACGGTGAGGTCCATCATCGTCCGGGCATGGGCGCGCAGCTGTGCGCGGTCGGCCTCGGGAATGTCGAGGACCTCGCAGATGGTGGTCAGGGGCAGCGGGGCCGCCAGGTGCTCGAAGAGGTCGGCGGGGGCGCCGTGGTCCTCCATCCGGTCCAGCAGCTCGTCCACGACGTGCTGGGTGCGCACCCTCATGCGCTCCATGTGGTGAGGCGCGAAGCCCTTGGAGATCAGGCTGCGCAGACGGCTGCTGCCCGGCGGGTCCATCACGTTGATCGCCTCGTCCTGAACGATGGGCTCAGGGGTCATGCGCGGGAAGTCCCGGCCGACGATGGCGTGCCGGCTGAAGCGCCGGTCGGTGGTCACCGTCCGCACGTCGTCGTAGCCGGTGACGAGCCACGCCTCACCCTCGCCGTGCGGCAGCCGGATGCGGGAGACGGGTTCTTCGGTCATCAAGTGCCTGAGCACCGGGTCGAATTCGAGGGCATCGGCATAGTCGAACGGGCAGTACCGTGCGCCGGCGGCTGGTTCCATGCGGAGCTCCAGAGAGGGATCCGGGGGATCTGACGAGTGGTGGGAGGGGTCTGCGGGCTGGTCGGTCGGACGGGGCATGGGTGCCCGGTCGTCCGCACGGGCACGCGCCGCTCCGGGGCGATTGGTCCATATGCAGAACGGTTTCCTGGGCCGGGGTCGCTGGACCGGGGGAACCGGTCCGGCACCCGCCGGCCGGCCGATCGGGTGAGCCGGACCGGCCGTCCGCCGCAGGGCCGGCCCCGTACCGCCGGGCCGGCCCCGTGGCGTTCCTCGGCCTCGGCCACCACGACGGGGCGGTCGCCCGATTCCCGGAACCCGGATGCCGCCGTCCTCACCCCGACGCGGAACCCGGACCCGGGTGAGGTCGCACAGGAGTCGGATATCCACAGGGTGTGGATATCCATGGGGGTGGTCGCGTTCCGCCGTGGACGGTCCGCGTCGGCCGAGGTCACCGGGGTGCGGATGGCCGCCACGGACACCGCGACGGGCCGGGAGGGGGTGGGTCAGGCGTACCCCGCCGTGCCGCCCTGCCTACCCTGACCTCATGGAACCGGTGATCGACCAGGCGTTCGCGGCAGCCCTCTACTCGGACGGCGACGCCGGTCTCGACACCGGGGCCTCGCTCCTGGCCGCCGATCCGACGGCCGACGCGGAACTGTTCCGACGGGGCGAGGAGTTCGTCCGCCGCGCCTGGGGGCGCGGCTGGCAGCCCGCCGATGTCGTACGTGTCGTCCGCCGTGAACTCGACGAGACCGCGACCGGCCTCGTCGCCGGGCTGATCGCGGCGGAGACCGGACGGTACGAGCGGCTGCCGCCCCGCTGGCGTTCCCAGCTCGAAGGGCTCCCCGCCGCGCCGCCCCGGAACCGGCCCGACCGCTTCTCCTACGCCTGGGCCGTTCTCGGCCTGTACCGGTTGCTGCTCCGGCTCCCCGCCATCGAACCGGTCGGTCCGCCGCCCGGTGCCCTGCCGCACGGCCTCCCTCTGTCGCCGGCGCACGACGAACCGCGGATGCTGACCAGGATCCGGGCCCTGCTCGCCAAGGCGGAGGCGACCGGCTTCCCCGAGGAGGCGGAGGCGCTGACCACCAAGGCACAGGAACTCATGGCGCGGCACTCCTTCGACGAGGCCCTGCTCGCCGCGCGCACCCATCGTGCGCAGGCGCCGGGCGCGTGCCGGATCGGGGTCGATGCCCCGTACGAGACGGCCAAGGCGATCCTGCTCGACGCGATCGCCTCCGCGAACCGCTGTCGCGCGGTCTGGAACAGCGACCTCGGCTTCTCCACCGTGGTCGGCTTCGAGCCGGACCTGGAGGCCGTGGAACTGCTCCACGCGTCCCTCCTGGTCCAGGGCGTGGCGGCGATGGCCAAGGCGGAGGCGGACCAGCGGGCCGGCGGACGCAAGCGGACCAAGACGTTCCGGCAGTCCTTCCTGATGGCGTACGCCCAGCGCCTGGGCAGCCGGCTCGCGGCGGACACCGCCCGGGTCGCCGCGGCCGCCGAAGCCGAAGCGGAGGGCGGGGGCGATGTCGGGGGCGATGCCGGGGCCGCGCAGGGTGCGTCGGCTCTTCTTCCGGTACTCGCCGCGCGTGATCTGGCCGTCACGGAAACGGCCGAGCGGATGTTCCCCGAGACCACGACCAGCCGGGTCCGGGGCGCCACGGACCTCGACGGATGGACCCATGGAACGGCTGCCGCGGACCGGGCGAGGATGGGCGGGAGCGGGCCGGGGATCGAGGGGAGGCGGCGGAGCCGGTAGGCCATGGAGAGGTATTCCGACAACTCGGGCTTATCGGGCATTCCGGTTAGGCTCTGGGCATGACCTGGTTGCGGGCGCTGAAGGAGACTGCCCGCTCCGGGCTGACGATCGAGCGACCGCGTCTCGAACCACTGGTCGCAATCCGTGGCGCGGCCGGTCTTGCGCTCGTCCTCGGGATCTCCCTCGCGCTGTTCGGACCGGTGGTGGCCGCGAGCTCCGCGTTCGGTGCGTATCAGGCGGCCAGCGCCACGCTCGTGCGCAGTTGGCGCCCCCGGCCCGTACTCGCCCTGGTCTCCGGGGCGAGCCTGGCCGTGTCGACCTTCCTCGGCTATCTCACCGGCTCCCGCCTGTCGCTGTTCCTGGCCCTGCTGATGCTCTGGACGTTCCTCGCGGGTCTCGCCTGGGCGGCGGGGCGCACCGGCGGCATCATCGCGGCGTCCAACGTGGCGATCATGCTGGTGACGGTCACCCTGCCGACCTCGATCGCGGACTCGGCCGTGCATGCCGCGATGATCCTGTTCGGCGGCATCGTGCAGGCCGCGCTGATCGTCCTGTTCCCGGTACGCAGATGGGGCGCCCACCGCGATGCCCTCGCCGATGCCCTGGCCGCCGAGGCCGACTACGCCCGCCGACTGCGCCACGACCCGCTCGCGGCCTTCGACCCGGTGCCGCTGATGACGGCCCGCAGCGCCGCCGCCCTCACGCCGCGCCAGGCCCGTCGCCGACCCCCCGAACTGCGTGGTTCCCGCGGCGTCGCCGAACGGATCAGGCCGGTTCTCGCCTCGCTCGCGGACCCGGCGATGGGCGTGCCGTCCGAGGGGCCGGAGCGGGACCGGGTCCGCGAGCTCCTCGCCGCCGCCGGGTCCGTGCTCGACTCGGCGGCCCGTGCGATCCGCCACGGCGGCCCGGTGGAACTCGCCCCGTCCGCCGTCGCCGCGCTGAGGACACCCGACACCGACGCGCTCTTCACCGGTCCGCCGAGCCGGGCGGCCGACCGGCTCGGTTCGCTGCTCTCGGACGTCATCGAGACGGCCGAGGGCGGCGGGACGAAGACGGAGCGGGCCGAAGCCGAGAAGGCCGCAGAGGCGATCCGGGCCGCAGAGGAGGCGGCACCCGCCGCCCGGCACCGCCGCCGCCCCAGCCTTCCGCGCCTGGTCCCGTTCATCCTGCGGGCGATGCGGGCCGAACTGCGCCCCGGCTCACCGATCCTGCGGCACGCCATCCGGGTCTCGGCCGTCGCCGCCGTCGGCTATCTCATCGGTACCGCGCTGCCGTTCGGGCACGGCTACTGGGCGCCCATGGCGGCCGTCATGGTGATGCGGCCGGAGTTCTCCCGGACGTACGGCCGCTCCATCGCTCGTTTCGGCGGCACGATCGTCGGCGTCTCGCTCGCCACCGCGATCGTCCAGGTCGTCCACCCCGGGGTGACACCGTCCGCGGTGCTCGCCGTGGGCTGTGCCCTGCTGATGTATCTCCTGACGGACACCGGGTACGTCGTCGGCCAGGCGTGCGTCAGCGCGTACGTCGTCTTCCTGCTCGGCATGGCGGGCGGCGTCTGGTCGCAGACCGTGTCCGAACGGGTCGTCCTCACCCTCGTCGGCGGGATCCTCGCGATGATCGCGTACGCCGTCTACCCGGCCTGGGAGACCCCGCGGCTCCGGGGCAGGCTCGGCGACTGGCTCACGGCGGCCGGGCGGTATGCCGCCTCGGTCGTCGACCAGTACGCCGAACCGTCCGAGGGTGGCCACGACGAGGTCCGCTCCGCCCTGCTCGACACCCGCGAGGCCCGGGTGGCCTGGCAGGAGGCGGTGGACACCGCCCAGCACGAACCGGTGCGCCACCGCGGCCTCTCCCATGCCGCCGCCGACCACACCCAGCACGCCCTCGCCGAGTTCGGCCGGGTCGCGATGCTGCTGGAGGCCCACCTCCCCGGTGCTGCCGCGACCCCCGTGCCGGCCGCCGCCCGCCTGGCCGAGGCGCTGCGGCGGGCCACCGAACAGGGTGCGAAGGAGGTGCGGGAACGGCGGGTCCCCAACTGGATCGAGGTGCGCAAGGCGTTGGCACAGTGGGACGCCCAACAGGGGGTGGGCGGGGGCGAGACCGACCCGTTCGTACGGAACGGGGCCGGCCTCCTCCTCGATGCCCTGGAGGCGTTCTCCCACGGGCTGGGCGGGAAGCGGAAGCCGAGCCGCCGCGCGCGCCACCGTGCGTGACGGACGTCGCTGACCGGTCGGCCACCGCTCACCGACAGGGAGTCAGGACGTCGGCAGGTCCGGCAGGCCCGAGGGAAGCGCACCCGGGGCGGTCTTGGCCAGGATGTCCTGCATCCCGCCCTTCCAGGAGACGACAACGTTCCTGCCGTCGTCGGACACGACGGTCCCCTCGGTGCGGTCGGTGCTGCCGTCGGCACACTTCAGCGACAGCGTCACCTCGCCCGAGTCCTTGACGGTGCCCGTGCAGGCGAGCTGCTCGGTGACGAGGACGGCCTTCCCGGACGCCACGGACAGGACGACCGTCTTGCCGTCGGTCCGGCCGGCCCAGCCGCCCTCCAGAGGTGCGGCATCGGCCCCGGAGCCGCCGTCACTGCCGTCGTCGGCGGGAGTCCGGCTCGGCGTGCCCGCGTCGGAGCCGGTGCCCGAGTCGCTTCTGTCACCGGCGCTGCTGCAGCCGGTCAGTGCTGTGGCGGTGACGAGTCCGGCAACAATGACTGCGCTGGTACGTAGGACGTGGTGCATGTGACTCCCCCCTGCTGGCGAACGACGGCGTCAAGCTACCAGCGTGAGCGCCCGGGGCGCGGGTTCGCTTCGGAACGCATGGAGGTGCGGTGGTGCCCCGCCGATTCCGTTTGTGCCCAGCCGGCCCGAATTCCCGTACGCGGGCACGTAGGTGGGTCTGTAATCGAAAGAACACCCCGCGTGCACGTGCATCCGCTCATGCATCCGCTCATGCAGCGAGTTTTGAACAGAGCTATGATCCCGGACAGTTGACATTTGTACCTTGCAACTCGGGAGCGTCCTGTGCACCACGTGTACAACGGCATGGCGGCCACAGAGCTTCGCGGAGTCGTCTGGCAGAAGAGCAGACACAGTAACTCCCAGGGATCCTGCGTGGAGTTCGCGAAACTGCCCGACGGGGATGTGGCGATGCGTAATTCCCGCCACCCCGATGGGCCGGCCCTGGTCTACACGCCGGCCGAGATAGAGGCACTGCTGCTCGGGGTGAAGGACGGGGAGTTCGACCACCTCATTGCGGGCGGCTGACGCGTCCCGCGGGCCGGTGTCACCGGCCTGGTACGTGCTCCGCCGGCCGACCGGCACCCGATGGTCGGTACGGTGTCCCATCGATGCGGGCACGCCCGGCCGCCGGTCCGGTGCGCACCGGCCCGGCCGCCCCGGGAGGGGCGGCCGGGCGGATCACACGTCGTCGGACAGCCGGAACAGGGCCCAGACCACCTTGCCGCGCGGTGCCGCAGCGGAGTGCGGGCCGTCTGCCCCCAGAACGGGGGAGGGGTGCCAGCCCCAGGAGTCGCTGAAGGAATCCACCAGGAAGAGCCCGCGGCCCGATTCCGCCGACTCGGGGGCCTCGGAGACCACGGGACTCTCCCGGCTGGGGTCGCGCACCGCGCACACCAGGCGTGAGCTCCAGCGCATCAGGTGCAGCCGGACGGGTGGCCCCTGGGGAGCCGTTTCCGTGGGCAGGGCGTGCCGCAGGGCGTTGGTCACGAGTTCCGAGACGACCAGTGCGACATCGTCGAACCGCTCTTCCAGGCCCCATCCGTTCAGGGTCTTCCTGGTGAACCGCCGTGCGCCGCTCACGGATTCGTAGCAGGCGGGCAGTGTGCAGATGGCGGATCCGGAAGCGGCTGAGGGATCGATGGGGGGAAGCCCCTGCCGTAACGGCTCGAGCATCGTCGATCCATTCGTCCCCATGCGAGGCACTCCCGGGAATCGCGGCCGTATCGACGCGGTGGATACAGCGGCACAACACGAACGAGCACGCAGGTGCGCGGGGACCATGGTTCCGAATGCGCAGGGCAGATGCAAGGGCAGATGCACGTGCACGGCGCCGGACCTGTCCGAACCCGTGCCGGTTCTTGGCCATTTCTTCCCGCAGGTATTTTTCCGACCCCGTGGAAGCTCTCCCCTTTCCGTAATCGAATGAGTACGGGCTGAAGCGTTTTGATGGCAGAATCCGGCACTTGGGGTTCAAGGGGGGAACCCCGCTGTCCAGGAAGCGATGGGGAGGACCGGGCCAGTGGCGGCAGGCGAGTCGAGTGGATCTGTGGTGCGGCGCATCCTGCTGGGCTCGCAGCTCAGGCGGCTGCGTGACTCGCGCGGGATCACGCGCGAGTCGGCCGGTTACTCCATCCGGGCTTCCGAATCGAAGATCAGCCGCATGGAGTTGGGACGGGTGAGCTTCAAGGCCAGGGATGTCGAGGACCTGCTCACGCTCTACGGTGTCACGGACGAGGCGGAGCGCGAGGCTCTCCTCGGCCTGGCCCGTGAGGCCAATGTGGCGGGCTGGTGGCACAGTTACGGTGATGTACTGCCGGGATGGTTCCAGACGTACATCGGTCTGGAGGGGGCGGCGTCGCTCATCCGGGTGTACGAAGTCCAGTTCATCCACGGCCTGTTGCAGACCGAGTCGTATGCGCACGCGGTCGTCACCCGTGGCATGGGGGAGGCGCCCGCCGTCGAGATCGACCGCCGTGTGGCCCTGCGGCTGGAGCGGCAGAAGGCCCTCGTCTCCGAACGCGCACCCCGGCTCCATGCCGTACTGGACGAGGCGGCGCTGCGCCGGCCGTACGGCGACCGGGACGTGATGCGGGGGCAGTTGCGGCATCTGATCGAAATGTCGGAGCGACCCAACATCACTCTCCAGGTGATGCCCTTCAGTTTTGGCGGGCACGCGGGAGAAGGCGGTTCCTTTACGATGCTCCGATTCCCGGAATCCGACCTGTCGGACATTGTCTATCTGGAGCAGCTGACAAGTGCGCTCTATCTGGACAAGGCCGAAGAAGTCGCTCAGTACGAAAAGGCCATGGCCCGTCTCCACGAGGACAGTCCCGGCCCCGAGGAGAGCCGCGATCTCCTCCGCGGCCTGCTTCAACTCATCTGAATCATCAGTAAGATGACGATTCGACAGAAGTCTGCACCTGAGTTAAGGGATCGCATGTCCTTCTTCTACGAGCTGGCCGACCAGTACATCGACGGTGAGTGGCGCACCGGAACCGGCTCGTGGGACATTATCGATTTCAACCCCTACAACGGGGAGAAACTCGCCTCGATCACCATCGCGACGACGCAGGAGGTCGACCAGGCCTACCGCGCCGCCGAGCGAGCCCAGCGGTCCTGGGCCGGCACGGGACCGGGCGAGCGCCGCGGAGTGCTGGAACGCGCTCTGCGCATCACCGAGGAGATGCGCGACGGCATCGTCGAGGCGATCGTCGACGAACTGGGCGGCACCCGTCTCAAGGCGGAGTACGAGGTCCGTGTCGCCCGGGACTTCCTGCGCGACGCGATCCGGCAGACGGTGCGCCCTCTCGGCCGTCTCCTGCCCTCTCCGGTGGACGGCAAGGAGAACCGCGTCCACCGGCAGCCCGTCGGCGTCATAGGGCTGATCACGCCCTTCAACTACCCCTTCCTGGCAGCGATGAAGTCCGTCGCGCCGGCTCTCGCGCTCGGCAACGCGGTCGTCATCAAGCCCCATCAGTACGCTCCGGTCGTCGGCGGCGGGCTGATCGCCAAGATCTTCGAGGACGCCGGACTGCCCGCAGGACTGCTCAACATCCTGATCACGGACGTGGCCGAGATAGGCGACGCGTTCATAGAGCACCCCGTGCCCAGAGTGATCTCCTTCGCGGGCTCGGACCGGGCCGGCCGCCAGGTCGCGGCGACCGCGGCCGGGCACTTCAAGCGGACGATCCTCGAACTCAGCGGCAACAGCGCCCTGGTCGTACTGGACGACGCGGACATCGACCATGCGGTCGACGCGGCCGTCCTCAGCCGCTTCGTGTACCAGGGGCAGGTCGGCATGGCTGCCAACCGCATCCTCGTGGACCGTTGCGTGGAAGGGGAGTTCACCGAGAAGTTCACCGCCCGGGTGGCCGCGCTGAGGACCGGCGACCCGCGCGACCCGGGGACGCGGATCGGCCCGGTCAACGACACCTTCCAGGCCGATGCCCTGAACGCGCTCGTCGATCAGGCGGTTGCCGAAGGGGCCACCGCGCTCGTACGGGGCGACACCTGCGGCACTCTGGTCGGACCCACCGTGCTCACGGGGCTGCGGGAGGACTCCCCGCTGCTGTCCCAGGAGATATTCGGCCCGGTGGCGCTGTTGGTGACGTTCGACGGCGAGGACGAGGCCGTCCGGATCGCCAACGACCCCCCGTACGGGCTGAGCGGCGCCGTGCACACCCGCAGCACCGAACGCGGGGTGCGGTTCGCACAGCGCGTCGCCGGCGGGGTGTTCCACGTCAACGGCTCCACCGTCCAGGACGACCCGCTGGTCGTCCTCGGCGGCGAGGAGTCCTCCGGGGCCGGCCGACTGAACGACGGGGCGGCCGTGGACGCCTTCACCGTGCAGAGGTGGATGTCCATCCAGCACGGCCGCAGCGAGTTCCCCTTCTGAGTCTTCCGGGCTTCTGGCCTGCTGGGCTTGCTGGGCCTGCTGGGATTCTCCGAACGCGCCGAAGCGAGGCGTTCTCGCGTTGAGGACAGGAACTGACCGCAAGGGTCCGTAGCGTGGCCGGTGTCGACATGAAACCGGCACGGTTCTCCAAGGAGGACATCATGGTCACCCACGTTCCCGCAGAAGCCCCTGGTGACGAGCGCGGCGCGCTCCTCTCCTTCGTCGAGGCGCAGCGCGGCGCGATCCGGCGCTCCCTCATCGGTCTGACCGAGGAGCAGGCGGCGAGCCGTCCCAGTGCGAGCGGGCTTTCGCTGTCCGGGGTGCTCAAGCACGTCGCCGAGGGGGAGCTCAACTGGCTCCGGATGGCGCAGCAGCGGCCGAGCGAGGTCTCCCGGACCGAGGAGACCTGGGCGGACAGTTTCCGGCTCGTCGGCGACGAGACCGTCGCGGGCATGCTGGATTTCTGGGACGGCGTCGCGGCCGAGGCCGAGACGTTCATCCGCTCGGTGCCCAGCCTGGACGACACCTTCCCGCTGCCCGAGGCACCCTGGTTCCCCAAGGAGGGGCGGGTCTCGATGCGCTGGCTGCTGCTCCATCTCGTCGAGGAGCACGCCCGGCACGCCGGACACGCCGACATCATCCGGGAGTCCCTGGACGGCCGGAACGCGTTCGAGCTGGTCGCCCGGGAGAGGGCGGGCTCCGGCCGGTGACGAGGGACCGGGCGCGTGAGCTGTCCTGGCCCCGTGAGCTGTTCCGGCCGTGATCCGTCTCAGTGGTGGAACGACGTCGCCGCCTGTTTGTCGGGGCTCAACGGGTGGGGCTGGCGGCGCAGTTCGGGCAGGATCAGCCGGAAGTCCTCGAGAAGCAGCTCAGCGAGGTCCGACGAGAAGCCGTTGCGGCACACCACCCGCAGCACCGACAGGTCCTGCCGGTTGGCGGGGAAGGTGTACGCGGGCACCAGCCAGCCCTGCTCGCGCAGCCGGCGGGACACGTCGAAGACGTCGTACGCCCGCACGTCCGGCGTCGTCGTCAGGGCGAAGACGGGCAGCTGGTCGCCGCGGGTGAGAAGCCGGAAGTCCCCGAGCTCCTCGATCCGCTTCGCGAGGCCGCAGGCGACGTCCCGGGACGCCTGCTGGACGGCCCGGTATCCGTCCCGGCCCAGCCGCAGGAAGGTGTAGTACTGCGCCACCACCTGTGCGCCGGGGCGGGAGAAGTTCAGGGCGAACGTGGGCATGTCGCCGCCCAGGTAGTTGACCCGGAAGACCAGCTCCTCGGGCAGCTCGGCGGGGGAGCGCCACAGCGCCCAGCCGACGCCCGGGTAGACCAGGCCGTACTTGTGCCCGGAGGTGTTGATGGAGGAGACCCGGGGCAGCCGGAAGTCCCACACCAGGTCCTCGTCCAGGAACGGCGCCACCATCGCACCGGACGCCCCGTCGACATGGACGGGGATGTCGAGGCCGGTGCGTTCCTGAAGGGCGTCCAGCGCCGCGCAGAGGTCCGCGATCGGCTCGTACGAACCGTCAAAGGTGGAGCCGAGGATGCCGACGACACCGATGGTGTTCTCGTCGCAGAGATCGACCGCGGCCTGGGGATCGAGGTGGAAGCGGTCGCCCTCCATCGGGACCGTCCGCGGCTCGATCTCCCAGAAGTTGCAGAACTTCTCCCAGCAGACCTGCACGTTGATGCCCATCACCAGGTTCGGCCGGGCGGTCGCCGGGTACCGGTCGGCGTTCCTGGCCGCCCAGCGGCGTTTCAGGGCCAGGCCGGAGAGCATGCAGGCCTCGCTGGATCCGGTGGTCGAACAGCCCACGGCCGCCGAGGGGTCGGGAGCGTTCCAGAGATCGGCGAGCATCGCCACACAGCGCCGCTCCAGCTCGGCGGTGCGCGGGTACTCGTCCTTGTCGATCATGTTCTTGTCACGGCACTCGCCCATCAGCTCGCCGGCCTGGGGTTCCATCCAGGTGGTGACGAAGGTGGCGAGGTTGAGTCGCGCGTTGCCGTCGAGCATCAGTTCGTCATGGACCAGGCCGTACGCGGTCGAGGGAGGCATCGGTCCGTCGGGCAGCCGGTGCCGGGGAGGTGCGGACTCCATCCCGGCGACCGGGTCGGCCTCTCCGAAGAACGGATTGAGAGCGAGCCTGCGGCTTTTCTCGGAGCGTTCCGTGCCCTGGGGCGAACCCTTGTGGAGAGGCATCGGCGGCCGGCCTTTCTCGGTTCCCGGCGGTCCTGGGGACCTGCGGCGGGGCTGCGGGTGTGCGGTGCGGTTCAGCTCGCGGCGGCGAGGCCGTCCTTGACGGCCCGGGTGAACTTCACGACCCGTTCGGCCTGGACCCGGGCCGCGGTCAGGGTCTGCTCGCCGACCGGGATCTCGCCCTGGCCCGCCACGTGCGACGTGCCGTACGGATTGCCGTCGACGAACTTCGAGGGGTCCGTGTAGCCGGGGGCGACGAGGATGCCGCCGAAGTGGTGGATCGTCTGGTAGAGCGCGAGCAGCGTGGACTCCTGGCCGCCGTGCGCGGTGCTGGTGGAGGTGAAGCCGCTGTAGACCTTGTCGGCGAGCCGGCCCGCCTGCCAGAGACCGCCGAGGGTGTCGATGAACTGCTTGAGCTGGGAGGTGACATTGCCGAAGCGGGTCGGCGTGCCGAAGATCACGGCGTCCGCCCAGATCATGTCGTCCTTCGACGCCTCGGCGATGTCCGCGGTGGCCTTCGCGTTGGCGGCCCATTCCGGTTTGGCGTCGATAGCGGCCTGCGGGGCCAGCTCGGCGGCCTTGCGCAGCCGCACGTCCGCGCCGGCCTTCTCGGCGTACTGCGCCATGGCCTTGGCCATCGTGGCGACGGTACCGGTCGAGGAGTAGTAGATGACGGCGACGTTGACGGGCGTGGGCATCGCGGAAACCTCCGGCAGAGCCTTGCGTGACGTATCCATGCGTATCGCTGCGTATCCGGACGAACACGTAAAGGTACGCATCCGCATGGATGCGACGATACGGAAGGCGGAGGCATCCGGCGCGTCGAGCGGCGGGCGGAAGGATCGGAGCCGGGTGGGGTCTGGGGGTCCATGGCCATCGGCTCACCTCGGTGGCGCAGAGATCAATTCAGTGGCACGGAGTTCGGTGGCGCAGCGATCGTATCGGCAGTCGCGAGGGGCTTTGTCCTGGTTCGCCCGGTGCGCATTTCCTGGAGGCGACTGGAACCCGGGGGCGTCGCTCCGCGTTGATAGCTTTGGGCGGCCACGCAGCCCGCCATCGATCGATCCAGGAGCCCGGACCCTTGAATACGCTTGCGCTCGGACCGAGCTGGCTGGACCCGGACTATTTGATCAACACCTTCGGACTCCCCGGTGTTCTTCTCGTCGTCTTCGCCGAGTCCGGTCTGCTGATCGGTTTCTTCCTGCCTGGTGACTCATTGCTGTTCACCACGGGTCTGCTGGTGACCTCGGACCAGCTGAGGTACCCGCTGTGGCTGGTCTGCGTACTCGTGGGGCTCGCGGCGATCATCGGCGACCAGGTCGGCTATCTCTTCGGCCGCAAGGTCGGCCCCTCGCTCTTCAAGCGTCCGGACTCCCGCCTCTTCAAGCAGGAGAACGTCGAGAAGGCCCACGAGTTCTTCGAGAAGTACGGGCCGAAGTCGCTGGTCCTGGCCCGCTTCGTGCCCATCGTGCGTACGTTCACGCCGATCATCGCCGGTGTGAGCCGGATGAACTACCGCTCGTTCCTCACGTTCAACATCATCGGCGGCGTCCTCTGGGGCGTCGGCGTCACGCTGCTCGGTGCCGCGCTCGGGCAGATCGACTTCGTCCACAAGAACATCGAGGCGATCCTCGTCCTGATCGTGCTCGTCTCGGTGGTGCCGATCGCGATCGAGTTCCTGCGGGCCCGCTCCAAGGCGAAGAAGGAAGCGGCGGCCGGCGGAGGCGAGGGCCACGGCCCGTCCGCCGGAGGCCCGGCCGCGGTCCAGCAGCGCGGCCGCCACGCCAAGCGCTGAACCCGGGCCGCACCGGCGGCGGTGTCAGAAGCCGCGCGTGCGCTTGGCCGCGCGGCGATTCGCCGCGTCGACCGCACCGGG
Organism: Streptomyces sp. NPDC052052; assembly: GCF_040680455.1. Classification (NCBI taxonomy): domain Bacteria; kingdom Bacillati; phylum Actinomycetota; class Actinomycetes; order Kitasatosporales; family Streptomycetaceae; genus Streptomyces; species Streptomyces sp. NPDC052052. The sequence continues at coordinate 71,172 of NZ_JBFAWU010000023.1, forward strand.
CACCCGCATGAACAGCCGGGAGATCTCGCTTCCCAGGTTGACCCCTATCGCGATGGCCAGCGCCGTAGCCACCGCGGTCGACAGCGAGGCGAGCCCGGCGTTCACATTGCCCTGTGCCATGCCCAGCAGCCCGAAGTAGGTGGCCGATCCGGGCAGCAGCGGGCCGATCGCCGCCGTGATGAACGGCAGCGACGAGGTGTACCGGTAGCGGGAGAGCAACTGCCCGAACAGGCCCACCAGACCGGCCGCCGTCGCGGTCGCCACCACCGGTGAGATGTGGCCGGTCCGGGCCATCGCTCCGTAGACCACCCAGGCAACAGCGCCGTTGAGGGTCACCGCGAGCACGGTGGACCGGTCCTGCTGGAGCAGGATCGCGAAGGCGAAACAGAGCGCCATCGACGCCAGGATCTGCACCACCGGACGGTCGTGGGCGATCAACCTGGCCTCGGGGTTCAGCTGGGCGCCCAGCTGAACCCCCAGATACAGGACCAGCAGCACACCGACGACGATGCCGATGAACAGGTACATGACTTCGAGTAGCCGTGCGGCGGCGGTGATGTAGAAGCCGGTCAGCCCGTCCTGCACACCCGCCACCAGGGCCCGCCCCGGCAGCAGTGCGAACAGCCCACCGGTGATCACCGCGGACGGCTGCAGGTCCGACCAGTGGGTGACGGTCAGCGCCACGCCCATGGCCGCGGGCGGCATCGCCGCCACCACGAACTGGTAGAACTCCGGCAGCCCCCGTCCGGCGCACAGCCAGGCGAGCCGGTCGCCGAGCATCGCGCCGATCGCCGCCACCACGAACACCAGCGGGCCACCGCCGACCAGCACCGACGCCGCCCCCGCGAGACCACCGCCGGCCAGTGTCAGGATCCAGCCGGAGTACGGATGCCGGTTGCGCCGGATCTCCGCCAGACGTCGGTAGGCGTCCTCCAGCGAGACCTCGACGTCCTCGGTGGTGATGTCGTCGACCAGCCGGAAGACCGCGGTCAGCCGGGTGTAGTCGGTGCCACGGCGGCGTACGGTACGGCTCGCGGTCACCGGGTCGTCGACCAGCGACGGCTGGTACGAGATCGACAGCAGGGTGAAGGTGACCGTGGGCTCGCAGCGGTCCAGGCCGTAGCTGCGGGTCACCGCGAACATCGCCGCCTCGACGTCCTCGGCGCCCTCACCACCGGCGAGCAGCAGCTCCCCGATACGCAGCGTCAGGTCGAGCACGCGCGGCACCGCGGGCCCCGCCTCGTCGGACTTCTGCACCCGGTCGGGCGCCGGGCGCTCGGTGACCGGCATCCGCAGCATCGTGCGCATCCGGTCCTGCCAGGGGGCCTCCTTGGCCAGCCGGATCATGGGGATGCCCTGTGCCGGAGTGAACGCGGGCGGCGGATGCCGGTCGCCATAGGTGCTCGGCGGGGCGAAGGCGGAGCCGGCCGGCTCCGTGCCGGTACTCGTACCGGAACCCGATGCGGAACCTGTCCCCGGCCCCTGCGGCTCCGCCGCCAGTCCGGCCGGAATGGCGAATTCCGATGTCGGATGGTCATCGTCGGAAGGCGGCGCAGGCCTCTCCACCCCGGCCGGCGGTACGAAGGCGCTGCGCGCCTCGTCGGACTGGGGTTTCTGGTCTTCGGGACCGGCCGGTTCCGCCGCCACTCGACTTCGCTCCTCACTGGCTGCGCGTCTCAGGTTGCGCTTCTGCCCAGTATGGCCGCGGTCAAGGGTGGGACCGCGAGGAGGCGGGCACAGCGGGTCCGGGGGGCGGGTCGGCGGCCGGGCGCACCGGGCGGGCAGGCATACGCCGACGGGCGGCACCCCTCGGAAGGAGTACCGCCCGGCTCAGTGCCTTTCGTGCACACGAAACCCCAGGCCCGGAACCGCAAGCGGAACCAGGCAGGTGCATCAGCCGGAACCCGGCTGCGCCCCTGGGGTCAGTGCGCGCCGCCCTGCGCCTCGAGGCGCTTGTAGGAGGCCTCGATCTCGGCCTCGGCCTCGGCGCGGCCGACCCAGTCGGCGCCCTCGACGGACTTGCCGGGCTCCAGGTCCTTGTAGACCTCGAAGAAGTGCTGGATCTCCAGGCGGTCGAACTCCGAGACGTGGTGGATGTCGCGCAGGTGCTCGACCCGGGGGTCGGAGGCCGGCACGCACAGCAGCTTGTCGTCGCCGCCGGCCTCGTCGGTCATCCGGAACATGCCGATGGCGCGGCACTTGATGAGGCAGCCGGGGAAGGTCGGCTCGTCCAGGATGACCAGCGCGTCCAGCGGGTCGCCGTCCTCGCCGAGGGTGTTCTCGACGAAGCCGTAGTCCGCCGGGTAGCTGGTCGAGGTGAAGAGTCGACGGTCCAGGCGGATCCGACCGGTCTCGTGGTCCACCTCGTACTTGTTCCGCGACCCCTTCGGGATCTCGATGGTGACGTCGAACTCCACGGGTGGCTCCTCCATGATCAAGACATACGACTGGTGATTAAGTGTCCCCCACGCAGATGTGTGCTCGCGAAAGGGGCTGGTCAACGGTGGACGAACCGGTGAACGAACCGTCGGTCGAGCCGCTCGACAAGCTGAGCAGGCTCACCCGGCAGGGCAGCGTGATCAGGCTGAAAGGACTGAACGACCTGCAGTTCACGGCGATCGCCGCCGGCCTCGGCCTGGTGCTCGCAGCCGGCGTCGTCCTTGCCGCCGGCCCCTGGGACTCGGGTCAGCGTACGGCCGAGCGGGACCGGGCGGCCGCCCGGAGCCGCACAGGTGGCGTACATCACGAAGCCGCCGCGCCGACCGGACCGGAACCGGCGCCCAGCGCCCCGGCGGTCCTCGCGCCCCTCTCCTCCGGGGTCGACAAGGCCGCCGCGGACACCCGCGATACCCCGGACGTCTCGGCGGCCGCCTTCAGCGCCGCCCTCCGCCCGCTGCTGAAGGCCTCCGCCCTGGGCACCGTGCGCACCGCCGTCGTCATCGACACCTCCACCGGGCGGCGGCTGTACGGGCAGGGCGCCGACACGCCCATGACGCCCGCCTCCACCGTCAAGATCGCCACGGCGGTCGCCGCCCTGAGCGCGCTCGGCCCCGACCACCGCATCGCCACGACGGTCCGGGTCTCCCCGGACTCCCGCAGCGTCACCCTGGTCGGCGGCGGCGACCCCACCCTCGACAAGGCCGCCCTGCGCACCCTGGCCGGCGACACCGCCCGCGCCCTGAAGGAACGGGGCGTGAAGAAGGTCCGCCTGACGTACGACGCCTCCCGCTACTCCGGTCCCGTACGTCACCCGATCGGCCCCAACGAGAACATCGCACCGGTCACCGCCCTGATGACCGACGAGGGCAGGCTCGACACATCCGTCAGCGGGCCCGCCCCGCGCAGCGGCGACCCGGCCGGCGACACCGCCCGGACCTTCGGCGAACTGCTCGACGACGCGGGCATCACCACCCGGTCCCGCCCGGAAGCCGGCCGGCCGGCCGCCAAGTCCCGGCAGGTCGCCGAGCACCTCTCCGCCCCGCTCTCCGGGCTGGTCGAACGGGCCCTGACCAACAGCGACAACGACATCGCCGAGGCGCTCGCTCGGCAGACTGCCCTGGCCGCGGGCGAGCCGGCCGACTTCAACGGGGGCCGGCGCGCCGTCACCGCACAGCTCAAGAAGCTCGGACTGCCCCTGAAGGGTGCGAACTTCGCCGACGGCAGCGGACTGAACCGCAAGGACAAGGTCACCGCCGGACTGCTGGCCGGCCTCCTGACCCGTGCCGCCGACCCGGACCACCCCGAACTGCGCCCCGTCCTCACCGGGCTCCCGGTGGCCGGGTTCACCGGGACCCTCAGCGGCCGCTACACCGGGAAGTCCGCGGGGACCGGCCTGGTCCGCGCCAAGACCGGCACCCTCACCGGCGTGAACACCCTCGCCGGGACGGTCGTCGACAAGCGGGGGCGGCTGCTCGCCTTCGCCTTCCTGGCATCCGGTACGACCTCGCCGTCCGAGGCCCAGTCCTCCCTCGACGCCCTCGCCACCGCCCTGGCCTCCGGTACCCGCTGAGCCGGTCGACACCACACCGCGGACGCACCCGAGCACGTACGGTTGGGCCATGACGAGCATCGGTGGTGCCGAGATGGTCGACTGGAATCTCGCGGTGGCGACCGCGACCCGACTTGTGCGGCCGGGGCCCGAGATCAGCCGTGAGGGGGCCCGCGAGGTCGTCGCGGAGCTGCGACGGCATGCCAAGGCCTCGGAGGAGCACGTCCGTTCCTTCACGCGGATGATCCCCGAGGGGACCGAACCGGAGGACACCCCGGTCCTGGTCGTGGACCGGGCCGGCTGGATCAGGGCCAATGTCGCGGGTTTCCGCGAACTGCTGCGCCCGTTGCTGGGAAAGATGCAGGACCGGCGGGGCGGCGGCCCCGGCGGCGCCGTGCTCGGCGCGGTCGGCGGCAAGGTGACCGGCGTCGAGGTGGGGATGCTGCTGTCGTTCCTGGCGTCCCGGGTCCTCGGACAGTACGAGACGTTCGCCCCCGCCACCCGTGGGATCCCGGCCGCGGCCGACGGCGGCGGCCGGCTGCTGCTCGTCGCCCCGAACATCGTCCACGTCGAGCGCGAACTGGACGTGGACCCGCACGACTTCCGGCTCTGGGTCGCCCTGCACGAGGAGACCCACCGCACCCAGTTCACCGGTGTGCCCTGGCTCCGCGACCATCTCCAGGGCGAGATCCAGTCATTCCTCGACGAGACCGACATCGACCCGATGACCGTGCTGGAACGCCTTCGCGAGGCCGCCCAGTCCCTGGCCGGGGGCCGCCCCGAGGGCGAGGACGGCGAGGACGGCGGACGCAGCCTCGTCGAACTGGTCCAGACGCCCGCGCAGCGCGAGATCCTGGGCCGGCTCACCGCCGTGATGTCCCTGCTCGAAGGCCATGCCGACTACGTGATGGACGGCGTCGGCCCCGAGGTCGTCTCCTCCGTCGGGGAGATCCGGGAGAAGTTCCAGCAGCGCAGGGCGCGCGGTGCGAGCCGTCTCGACCAGGCGCTGCGCAAGGTCCTCGGACTCGACGCCAAACTGCGTCAGTACCGCGACGGCGAACGGTTCGTCCGCGCCGTGGTGGACGAGGTCGGGATGGACGGTTTCAACCGGGTCTGGACCTCGCCGAACACCCTTCCGACCAAGGCCGAGATCGGGAAGCCGGCGGACTGGATCGCCCGGGTGCACCGCAGGACAGAGCCCTGACAACGGATCCGGCGGTGTACGGCCGAACATGAATACGCCGGTAATCACCCATCCGAGGGAGCGTAGGGGCATGGGAAGGCGTGCAATGCTCGATGGACGGCTTGCCTCTGTCACCATCGACGCACTCTGAGTGACGGTGCTCTTCCGTCCCGACACTTCGAGGCGACTCCTCACACTCCACGAAGGGCACCGGACATGGGTCCTCATCCTGCGGTCGCGGCGATACGCCTGGCGGTCCGCCGCGTACTCCACGACGTACTCTCCGAACACGCCCGGAGCGCCGGGCACGCCCGGCTCACTCCGCACCCCGAGCTCGCCGAAGCCGGTGCGGGAAGGCAGCCCGCCGCACTCCCCGAACGTCCCGATACCCCGCTGGTGCTGGTGGCATGCTCCGGCGGCGCCGACTCCATGGCCCTCGCCTCCGCCCTCGCCTTCGAGGCCCCCAAGCTCGACATCCGGGCCGGCGGCATCACCGTCGACCACGGCCTCCAGGACGGATCCGACGTCCGGGCCGCCGAGGTCGTCGACCGCCTGACCGCCATGCACCTGGACCCGGTCGAGTCCGTCGCCGTTCAGGTCGGCCAGGAAGGCGGCCCCGAGGCCGCGGCCCGCGACGCCCGTTACGCCGCCCTGGACGCGGCGGCCGAGCGGCACGGCGCCGCCGCCGTCCTGCTCGGGCACACCCGCGACGACCAGGCGGAGACGGTGCTGCTGGGCCTCGCCCGCGGCTCCGGCATCCGCTCGCTCTCCGGCATGGCCGCCGCGTCCGGCCCGGCCGGACGCTACCGGCGCCCCTTCCTCCAGCTCGACCGGCAGACCGCCCGCAAGGCCTGCCTCGTCCAGTCGCTGCCCGTCTGGGACGACCCGCACAACACCGACCCCGCCTACACCCGCTCCCGACTGCGCCACGAGGGCCTGCCCGCACTGGAGAAGGCCCTGGGCAAAGGAGTCGTCGAGGCCCTGGCCCGTACGGCGCAGCTCTCCCGCGACGATGCCGACGCCCTGGACACCTGGGCCGCCGAGGCCGACCGTGCCGTGCGGGACGACGCGGGCCGACTGGAGTGCGCCAAGCTGTTCGCCCTGCCGCCCGCCGTGCGCCGCAGGGTGCTGCGCCGGGCCGTCATGGAGGCGGGTTCCCCGGCCGGTTCGCTCTTCGCCCGGCACATCGAGGAAGTCGACCGTCTCATCACCGGCTGGCGGGGCCAGCGGGCCATCAACCTGCCCGGCCGGGTCGAGGCCATGCGCCAGGGTGGCAGACTGGTGATTCGGCAGAGCTGAAGCACGAGCCGCCGATCCTCAGGCGAGTGGTCGCGCAGGTCCGGGCACCGTCCCGGATCAGGCAGGCAGAGAAAGAGACGCTGGTGAACGAGAAGGACATGGGAACCGACCTCAAGTCGGTGCTCCTCACCAAGGAAGAGATCGACGCGAAGCTCACCGAGCTGGCCGCGAAGATCGACGCGGAGTACGCGGGCAAGGACCTGCTCATCGTCGGCGTCCTCAAGGGCGCGGTGATGGTGATGGCGGACCTGGCGCGTGCGCTGTCCACCCCCGTCACCATGGACTGGATGGCCGTCTCCTCGTACGGCGCGGGCACCCAGTCCTCCGGAGTGGTCAGGATCCTCAAGGACCTGGACACCGACATCAAGGGCAAGCACGTCCTGATCGTCGAGGACATCATCGACTCCGGCCTGACCCTGTCCTGGCTGATGTCGAACCTCGGATCGCGGGAGCCCGCGTCCCTGGAGATCTGCGCCCTGCTGCGCAAGCCGGACGCGGCCAAGGTCGCGCTCGACTGCAAGTGGGTCGGTTTCGACATCCCCAACGAGTTCGTCGTCGGATACGGGCTGGACTACGCGGAGAAGTACCGCAACCTCCCCTTCGTCGGCACACTCGCCCCGCACGTCTACGGCGGCTGACACCCCGGGCGTCCACTCCCCGGCCGGAGCGCCCGGACCGACCGGGACGAACGGTGGGGAACCTTTCACCGGATTCCCGCCGTTGAGCCAGTGAAGGCGGGTTTTGACAGACGTCCCAGGCAGCCGCAGGCGACAATGCTGGGGTACCGTCCGAAGAACAGTCTTTTCTCACAGCAGCATTTACCTACGGGCAGGAGGGACGGGGCGTCATCGCCCCGTATGGATGGACGTGAAGCGATACTTCCGTGGGCCGGTCATGTGGATCGTGCTGGCCGTCCTCGCCGTGGTCGTGTTGATGCAGGTCGTCGGCTCGTCGGGCGGCTACAAATCGGTGGACACCGGCAAGGTGATCCAGGCGATCAGCAAGGACCAGGTGGCGCAGGCCAAGCTGACCACCGGTGACGAACAGATCATCAAGATCGAGTTGAACAAGGGCCAGAAGCTCTCGGGTGAGTCCGGGAGCAAGTTCCAGGCCAGTTACATCGGCGACCAGGGTGTCCAGCTGGCCGACACGCTGCAGCAGAAGTTCGAGAGCGGCAAGATCGACAAGGGCTACACCGTCTCGCCCTCGAAGCAGTCCCCGTTCCTCTCGATCCTCCTCTCGCTGCTGCCCTTCGTCCTGATCGTGGTCGTCTTCCTGTTCCTGATGAACCAGATGCAGGGTGGCGGTTCCCGGGTCATGCAGTTCGGGAAGTCCAAGGCCAAGCTGATCACCAAGGACACCCCGAAGACGACGTTCGCCGATGTGGCGGGGTCGGACGAGGCCGTCGAGGAGCTCCAGGAGATCAAGGAGTTCCTCCAGGAGCCGGCGAAGTTCCAGGCCGTCGGCGCCAAGATTCCCAAGGGTGTCCTGCTGTACGGGCCTCCCGGTACGGGCAAGACGCTGCTCGCGCGCGCCGTCGCGGGCGAGGCGGGCGTCCCGTTCTACTCGATCTCCGGTTCCGACTTCGTCGAGATGTTCGTCGGTGTCGGTGCCAGCCGGGTCCGTGACCTCTTCGAGCAGGCCAAGGCGAACGCCCCGGCGATCGTCTTCGTCGACGAGATCGACGCCGTCGGCCGGCACCGCGGTGCCGGTATGGGCGGCGGTCACGACGAGCGCGAGCAGACGCTCAACCAGCTGCTCGTCGAGATGGACGGCTTCGACGTGAAGGGCGGCGTCATCCTGATCGCCGCCACCAACCGGCCGGACATCCTCGACCCGGCGCTGCTGCGCCCGGGCCGCTTCGACCGGCAGATCGCGGTCGACCGGCCGGACATGCAGGGCCGTCTCGCCATCCTCAAGGTGCACCAGAAGGGCAAGCCGGTCGCGAAGGACGTCGACCTCGGCGCCGTTGCCCGTCGTACGCCCGGCTTCACCGGTGCCGACCTGTCGAACGTGCTGAACGAAGCGGCGCTCCTCACGGCGCGTGGCAACCAGAAGCTGATCGACAACAAGATGCTCGACGAGGCCATCGACCGCGTCGTGGCGGGTCCGCAGAAGCGGACCCGGATCATGTCCGAAAAGGAAAAGAAGATCACCGCGTACCACGAGGGCGGGCACGCCCTGGTCGCGGCGGCCTCTCCCCAGGCGGACCCGGTCCACAAGATCACGATCCTCTCCCGCGGCCGTGCCCTCGGTTACACGATGGTGCTTCCGGAAGAGGACAAGTACTCCACGACGCGTAACGAGATGCTCGACCAGCTGGCCTACATGCTGGGTGGGCGCGCGGCCGAGGAACTGGTCTTCCACGACCCGACCACCGGCGCTGCGAACGACATCGAGAAGGCCACCGCAACGGCCCGCGCGATGGTCACGCAGTACGGCATGACGGAGCGGCTCGGCGCGATCAAGTTCGGCGGTGACAACACCGAGCCCTTCGTGGGCCGGGAGATGGGGCACCAGCGCGACTACTCGGAAGAGGTCGCGGCCCTCGTCGACGAAGAGGTCAAGAAGCTCATCGAGAACGCGCACAACGACGCGTGGGAGATCCTCGTCGAGAACCGCGACGTGCTGGATGCCCTCGTTCTCCAGCTCCTGGAGAAGGAGACGCTCGGCAAGGAGGAGATCGCCGAGATCTTCGCGCCGATCGTGAAGCGTCCGGCCCGTCCGGCCTGGACCGGTTCCGCCCGGCGTACTCCGTCGACGCGGCCGCCGGTGCTCTCGCCGAAGGAGCTCGCTCTCACCAACGGCGCCACCACGGCGAACGGCTCGGTCACGTCCACGGACACCGTCCCGGCCACCGAGGTGCTCCCGGAGGACCGCTCGGAGAGCTGATCGGAGCGACCCCGGTGTGGCCCCCGTCACGGGAGTCGCACCGGGCCCGGAATGGAGCCGCGCCCCTCCAGGTTCTAGCCTGTGGGCGCGGCTATTTCGTACGCTCGTGCGGACGCATGCGCGGGTTAACAGCTCAGAGGAACGAGGCACAGATGACCGACCCGGTGACGTTGGACGGCCAGGGTTCGATCGGCGAGTTCGACGAGAAGCGGGCCGAGGCCGCTGTACGCGAGCTCCTCTTCGCGGTGGGGGAGGACCCGGACCGGGAGGGGCTGCGCGAGACGCCGGGGCGCGTGGCACGGGCGTACAAGGAGATATTCGCGGGCCTCTACCAGGAGCCCGAGGACGTCCTGACGACCACGTTCGATCTCGGCCACGACGAGATGGTGCTGGTCAAGGACATCGAGGTGTTCAGCACCTGTGAGCACCACCTGGTCCCGTTCCGGGGCGTGGCGCATGTCGGATACATCCCGGCGACCAGCGGCAAGATCACCGGTCTGTCGAAGCTGGCCCGCCTCGTCGATGTCTTCGCACGGCGCCCGCAGGTCCAGGAACGGCTCACCACGCAGGTCGCCGATTCGCTCATGGAGATCCTGGAGCCGCGCGGGGTCATCGTCGTCGTCGAGTGCGAGCACATGTGCATGTCGATGCGCGGCATCCGCAAGCCGGGGGCGAAGACTCTGACCTCGGCGGTACGCGGCCAGCTCCGCGACCCTGCGACGCGCGCCGAGGCCATGAGCCTGATCATGGCCCGCTGACATCCTGTCGGTGACCTTCGGCCGCCTGGCCGGCTGCTGCGGGGACGAGCGGGACCACCCTCAGGCGGACTCCGTGCTCTTGTTCTTGTCCTCGTCCTCGGGGAGCTTGCAGATGCGCTCCAGCCAGAGGGCCGCGGCCACCACCGCGATGCCGGCCAGCACGGCGAAGCCCGCGTAGATCGCCTGGTTGCGGCGGGCCGGGATGTCGAGGCTGCCGAGCAGGAAGACGCCCGTGCCGGCGTACAGGCCCGAGACCAGAGCGACGACGAGCGCGCTGGCCTGGCCGAAGACGACCGCGCGGGCGGCCATCAGCGGCTCGATGCCCTTGGCTCCCGGCCTGCGCTCGCGCTGGGCGCGGAGCCGGGAACGGATGGAGAGCGCCGTGGCGAGCAGGACCGCGGCGATCACCGCGAGCACGATCGGGGCCGCGAGGGGGACGCTCGGCAGGTTGCCCAGGGAGTCCCAGAGGCGGGCGCCGCCCCAGGAGAGCACTCCGGCCGCGGCGAACAGGCCGACCAGTACCCCGAGCCGTAGTTGCTTCACCGAGTGATCCGCCCTTCGCCGCCAGTGGTGTGTCTCACCAGTGTCCCGTGTCGCCGGTGATTCGTTGCTGTCGAGCCTAACGACTACTCGGGCAGACGGAGTTCCAGATCGGCCCGGGGCCGTACACCCTCCCGGCCGACGGCGGCCAGGAGTTCCGTGACGGGGCCGACGCCGGGGAGCTGTGCCTCGGGGTCTATGTCGTGCCACGGGGCGAGCACGAAGGCGCGCTCATGGGCCCGGGGGTGGGGGAGGGTCAGCACCGGGTCGTCGGAGACGACATCCGCGTACGACACGATGTCGACGTCGAGGGTGCGGGGACCCCAGCGCTCCTCCCGAACCCGGTCGAAGGCCTCCTCGACGGCCTGTCCGCGCTCCAGGAGGGAGGACGGGGGCAGCGTCGTCCTGACGACGATCACCGCGTTGAAGTACGCCGGCTGGGAGCCGGGCTCGACGCCCCAGGGTTCCGTCTCGTAGACGGGGGAGACCGCTTTGACGCGGAGGCCCGGGGTGTCCTCCAGGGCGTCTATGGCGCCCTGGAGGGTCTCCAGGCGGTTGCCGAGGTTGGAGCCCAGGGAGATCACGGCGGGTTTGGGGTTGGAGAGGGTGACGTCCGCGGCGTCCACCTGCTCGACGACGGAGGCGGGAACCGGCTGTACGGTCGGGTCGCCCTGCCCGCCGGTAGGGAATGAGGTCATACTCGGCTCCGGGTGATGGTGACGGTCACGTCGTCGAAGGGGACGGTGATCGGTGCTTCCGGCTTGTGCACCACCACCTCCACCTCCTCGACCCCTTCGTGGGCGAGGCAGGTTTGGGCGATGCGTTCCGCGAGCGTTTCGATCAGGTCGACCGGCTCCCCCTGCACCACGGCGACGACCTCCTCCGCGACGATGCCGTAGTGCACGGTCTTGGTCAGGTCGTCGGCGGCCGCCGCGGGACGGGTGTCGAGGCCGAGCACCAGGTCCACGACGAAGGTCTGGCCCTCCTCCCGTTCCTGGGCGAAGACGCCATGGTGTCCACGGGCCCTGAGGCCGCGCAGCGCGACACGATCCACGCGAATCACTCCTGCTGTCGTTGGAAGTAGGGACATGGGGCCGTGTGCGGACGGCCGGTGCCCTCTTCACGAATTTACCTGCGAGCACCGACAGGGCCCGCCCGCGGGGGCTGCGGACGGAATCGAACGGGGCCGGGAGCCGCTTCTACCCGCGGCCCGGGATTCCAACCCTCTGCCGGACGTCCGCCCCGGTCAGGAGGATGTGTCCTCGTCCTCGTCCTCATTGGAGTCGGCGAGCACGGGCGAGCCGTGGTGGGACCAGAGTTTCCAGCCGTCCGGTGTGCGTCGGAACACATTGGTGGCCACGACGAGTTGGCCGACCAGCGGACCGAGCGCGTTGCCGTCCTCGGCCGGGCCGCCGCTGAGGATGTTCTCCGTGCAGGTCACCAGGGCCGTGTCGCCGGTCATCGAGACGCCGACATCGGTCAGGAAGAACTGGATGTACTCCGTGTTCGCCATGATCAGGGCGTAACTGCGCAGTACCTCGCCGCGGCCGGAGAGCACCGGCCAGCCGGGGTGGACGCAGGAGACGGTGAGGTCCTCGCCCGGCAGCCAGAGCCCGGAGAGCTGATCGAGGTCCCCGCGCTCCAGCGCCTCGTAGAAGGCGGTGTTGGCCTGTTCGACGGCGGCGATGTCGGCGGCCGCCTCCGCGTGCTCGTCGCGGGGCCCGCTCACGCGGCTCCCTCGACGGCACGGGCGACCCGCACGGCGTCGGCCGTGGCCCGCACCTCGTGGACCCGGACGGCCCAGGCCCCGGCACGGGCGGAGAGCGCGGAGATCGCCGCGGTGGCGGCGTCGCGTTCGCGGGCGGGCGGCGGGGCCGCGCCCTCGCGGGCCAGTACATGGCCGAGGAAACGCTTGCGGGAGGCGGCGACCAGCAGCGGGCGGCCCAGGGCGTGCAGCGCGTCGAGGTGGGCGACCAGGGCGAGGTCGTGGGCGGCGTCCTTGGCGAAGCCGAGGCCCGGGTCGATCACGATCCGTTCCGGGGCCACACCTCCCGCGACCACCGCGTCCATCCGCTCCCGCAGCTCCGCGACGACCTCGGCGACGACGTCCGCGTACACCGCCCGGCTGTTCATGGACTCGCTGAAGCCCCGCCAGTGCATCACCACGAACGCCGCCTGCGACGCGGCGACGACCCCGACCATGTCCGGGTCCGCGAGGCCGCCGCTCACGTCGTTGACCAGGGTGGCTCCTGCCGCGACCGACTCCGCGGCGACCCGGGCCCGCATGGTGTCCACGGAGACCGTGACCCCTTCGGACACCAGCCCCCTGACCACCGGGATCACCCGCCGCAGCTCCTCCTCGGCGTCCACCCGGCTGGCACCGGGACGGGTCGACTCGCCGCCGACATCGATCAGGTCGGCGCCCTCGGCGACGAGGTCGAGGCCGTGTTTGACCGCGGCCGTCGTGTCGAACCAGCGGCCCCCGTCCGAGAAGGAGTCCGGGGTCACATTGACGACACCCATGACCGCACAGCGATCCCACTCCGGCAGGCCCTGGACCGTGCCTCGTCCACGCAACGTACTCATGCGCCCAGCGTAGGCCCGGACGGCGTGCTGTCCTGCCGCGCGGACGTCGCGTCCGGGCCCGCGCCCGGCGTCCCGCCCGCCTGCCGGGTCACCGTCCCCCCTCGCCGCGCGGCGGACGCGCTGACGCTCTCCACAGTCTCGACGGCCACCTCGGCACGCGGGACGTCCTGGGCGTCCGCGTCGATCGAACGGCGCAGCGCCTCATGGAGCCGGGCCGGGGTGAGCACGCCGAGGAAGCGGCCGTCGCCTTCCTCGCCGACGACCGCGATCCAGCCCGCGTCGTGCTGGAGCATGGTGGCGAACGCCTCCTTGAGGGGCGCGCCGACGGGCAGCCACGCCTCCATCCTGCGGGCGTGGGCGCGCACCGTGTCCCCGGTCCGGCCGGTGAGGCCGTCGGCCGGGATCCAGCCGTGCGGCCGGTCCTGCCCGTCGAGCACGACGGCCCAGCGCGCCCCTTCGGCTCGCAGGCGTTCGGTCGCCCGGGCCAGGGGGTCGTCGAGGTGGACGGCGGGCGGCCGGTCGAGGTCGCCCTCCTCGACGGGGGTCACGGAGAGCCGCTTGAGGCCGCGGTCGGCACCGACGAAGTCCGCGACCCGGGAGGTGGCAGGGGCGCCGAGCACGGCCGCCGGGGAGTCGAACTGCTCGATGCGGCCCTGCCCGTAGACGGCGATGCGATCGCCGAGCCGGACCGCCTCCTCGATGTCGTGCGTGACGAGCAGAACGGTTTTGCGGACCTGTTCCTGGAGCCGCAGGAATTCGTTCTGCAGCCGTTCCCGTACGACCGGGTCCACCGCGCCGAAAGGCTCGTCCATCAGCAGCACCGGCGGGTCCGCGGCCAGCGCCCGGGCCACGCCCACGCGTTGACGCTGGCCTCCGGAAAGCTGTTCCGGATAGCGGTCGCCATAAACGGAAGGATCCAGTCCGACGAGGTCGAGGAGTTCCGCCGCGCGCTCACGTCCCTTTCTCCTTTTCCAGCCGAGGAGATGGGGAACGGTCGCGGTGTTCTCCAGAACCGTACGGTGCGGGAAGAGTCCCACCTGCTGGATCACATAGCCGATACGCCGGCGCAGCAGGACGGGGTCGATGGTGGATATGTCGTCCCCGTCGAGGAATATCCGGCCCGCGGTCGGTTCGATCAGCCGGTTCACCATCTTCATGGTGGTCGTCTTGCCACAGCCCGACGGCCCGACGAGCGTGACGAGTTCACCCTCGAAGACCTCGAAGGAAAGGTCTTCGACGGCGGTGGTGCCGTCGGCGTACCGCTTGGTGACATGCTCGAAACGGATCATGGTTCCCCATTGTCGAGGGTGTTCTGTGAAGGACCTGTTGCTGGAATACAACGGCCGCGGCGATTGTCAGAGGCCGAGGATAGGGTCACCAGGACATCGGTACGAGGCGGAAACCGAGGGGGGCGGATGGCTGCCGCACAGAACTGCCTGGTGACGAACGAATGGATCTGCGGGGAGTATCTCCGTTCCCGCAGCCAGGAGTTGACCGATGCGACGGTCCAGCACATCTGGATCACCGCCGTCTCGGTGCTGATCGGGCTCCTGGTGGCCTTTCCGCTGGCGCTGCTCGCCCGCCGCGGCCGGCGCTTCGCCGGCCCCGTCCTCGGGCTGACCACGGTGCTCTACACCGTTCCCTCGCTCGCCATGTTCTCGCTGCTGCTCCCGCTGTTCGGGCTCTCGGCCGCGCTGGTCGTCACCGGTCTGGTGCTGTATTCGCTGACCATTCTCGTCCGGAACATCCTGGCTGGACTGGAAGCGGTTCCGCAGGAGGCGAAGGAGGCCGCGAAGGGGTTGGGGTACGGACCGGCCAGGCTGCTGTGGGAGGTGGAACTCCCCCTGGCCCTGCCCGCGTTGATGGCAGGAGTCCGGATCGCCACGGTCTCGACGGTCGCGCTGACAACGGTCGGTTCGATCATCGGCAGAGGGGGCCTCGGCAACCTCATAGGGGAGGCGCTGCCCAGTTTCTTCAAGGCCCAGGTGCTCACCGCCTCGTTCCTGTGTGTGCTCCTCGCGGTCGCCGCCGATCTGTTGCTGCTGGGTCTCCAGCGGCTGTTGACCCCGTGGACCCGCATACGCACCACTCCCGCGGTCGTCACGGCAAAGGCGGCCTGAAGCATGGGAGTTCTGGGAGACGCCTGGACCTGGCTCACCACCGGCGCCAACTGGTCGGGGGAGAGCGGTGCGGCCCACCGGCTCGCCGAGCACCTCTGTGTCAGCGGTGTTGCGCTCGCTCTGGCCTGCGCCGTGGCCCTGCCCGTCGCGCTGTACCTCGGGCACATCGGGAAGGGCGGCGTGGCGGCCGTCAACCTCGCCAATGCGGGACGGGCGGTCCCGGTCTTCGCGGTGCTGGCGCTCTTCATGGTCTCCCCGCTGCGCAATGCCGGATATCTGCCGACCGTCGTCGCGCTGGTCCTGTTCGCCGTACCGCCGCTGCTCACCAACGCCCATGTCGGGATGACGGAGGTCGACCGGGCGGTGACCGAGGCGGCGCGGGGCATGGGGATGTCCGGGGGTCAGCTCTTCCTACGGGTCGAACTCCCCCTGGCGTACCCGATGATCATGACCGGACTGCGCTCGGCCGCGGTCCAGGTGATCGCCACGGCGACGATCGCCGCCATGGTCGGCCAGGGCGGCCTCGGCCGGATCATCACCGCCGGATTCAACACGTACAACACCCCGCAGGTGGTCGCGGGGGCGCTGCTGGTCGCTGTGCTCGCCCTGCTGGTGGAGGCGGTGCTGGTGACTCTGGACCGGTTGCTCTCACCGCTGCGCCGCCGCAGGGCGGCATGACCGGCCCGGCGGATCCCTCGGGCCGGTGTCCCTGCGCACACCCCACATTCCTGAAGTCCCCTCTGAACAGCCCCTGTTGCTGTGGACGGAGAACACCTCATGAGCAAGACCTCACGCATAGCGGGCGCGGTCATCGGCATGGTCGCGCTGTCCGGTTCGCTCGTCGCCTGCGGCGGCGACACCCTGGAGAAGGGCAAGGAGGGCCAGACGGCCTCCGGTGACTCCGGTGGTTCCGGCAAGAAGGGTTCGCTCGTCGTCGGAGCGGCCTCCTTCACCGAGTCCAAGGTCCTTGCGGAGCTGTACGCGCAGATCCTGGGCGACGCCGGGTACAGCACGTCGATCACCACGGTGGCCAACCGGGAACTCTACGAACCGTCCCTGGAGAAGGGCGAGATCGATGTCGTTCCCGAATACGCCGCCACGATCGCCGAATTCCTCAATGCCAAGGTGAACGGGGCGAAGAAGGCCGAGCAGAAGCCCGTCGCCTCCGGTGACGCGGCCGCCACGGTCGCGGCGCTGGAGAAGCTCGCCACCCCGCGTGGACTGAAGGTCCTCCCGGTCGGCGAGGCCGTCGACCAGAACGCCTTCGCGGTGGCCAAGGAATTCGCCGACAAGAACGACCTCACGACCCTGTCGGATCTCGGCAGGTCGAAGGCCGCAGTGAGGATCGCGGCCGGCGACGAGTGCGAGGTGCGGCCGTTCTGCGCGCCGGGCCTGAAGAAGACGTACGGCATCAATGTCACCGGTATCGATCCCAAGGGAGTCGGTACGCCGCAGTCCAAGCAGGCCGTCAAGGACGGCAAGGACCAACTGGTCCTCACCACCACCACGGACGCGGTGCTGGACAGCTACGGCCTGGTGTTTCTGGAGGACGACAAGAAGCTGCAGAACGCGGACAACGTTCTGCCGGTCGTCAATGCCGCGGACGCGGGTTCCCAGGACATCGCCGACGCGCTCACCAAGATCACCAAGATCCTCACCACCGAGGACCTGGCGGAACTGAACCGCAAGGTCGACGCCGAGCGTGCAAAGCCCGCCGATGTGGCCAAGGACTATCTGCGGTCGAAGGGCCTGATCAAGAAGTAAGGAGGGCGGGATCGGGGCCGTCAGGTAACCAGCCGGGAACAGATTCCCGGGCGGCCCCCCAAGCACCCCGTACGCGCGGTAAATTTCTGGCCATGCCACGCGGACGTCATCGCCATTCGCCACCCCTGCACAGAATCCTTCCGCCTTCGGCCGTCGTCGGAGTCTCGATCCTCTGTGCCGCGGGCGCCTGGCTGCCCGCCGAGCCCCTGGTCCTGCGCATTCTGGTGGCCGTCGCGGCGGCCACTGCCGTGACCGGCGCGTATCTGATGCGCAGCTGGGACCGGGAAGCGGGCCGCCGGGTCGCGGAGCTGACGCGGGCGCGCGCCGGGGACGAGTGGCGGGCCGAGGAGCGCATGGCCGAGCTGGAGGCCGACCTGGAGGAGTCGCGGGAGCTGCGCGTACGGCTGGAGACGAAGCTGCGCCGCAAGCGTGTGGAGCTCGCCGACCTGCGCGGGGAGCACGCCGCGCTGCTGCGGCGGTACGCCAACGCCGAGACCCAGCGGGCCAGCGCCCTGGAGGGCCGCAGGCAGCTCGCGATCGAAGCCTCCGCGCCCCGGGAGCTGCCCGCCGCGGTCAGTACCCCCACACCGGGCGCCTATCTGCGGGCCGCCCAGGCGCTGGAGGACCTCTCGCGCAACAGGGCACTGCAGGAGGCGCGTCGTACGGCCGAGCAGGCCAGGAGGCGTGATCTCGCGGAACGGGCCCGGGAGGCGGAGGAGCGGCAGGGGAAGCACGCGGCCGCCGTCACGTCCGGGGTGCAGCACCAGCGCCCGTCGACCGCACTCACCGCGGCCAGGCAGCCGTCCGCGCTGCCGGCGGCGCGCACCGTGCCGGCCGCCAGCCCGGTGGCCCCGTACACGGCGTCCCGGCGCCATCCGGTGCCCCAGGGCAGCTTCGACTTCTTCGGTACCCAGAAGACGCGCACCGCCATCGAGTCCGTGCAGAACGAGGACCTCGCGGACGTGGTGGGCGAGGAGGCGCTGGCAGCGCACCGCGCGGGGGCGGCCGGGAGGCAGGCCGTCGGCAAGGTCATCGACCTGACCGCGCACGACGAGACCGAGCAACTGGACGTGACGGAGCTGCGCGGAGCGGTGTCCTAGGGGCGCGTTTCGAAAGTCCCGCCCGCGGGCAGACGACGCCACTTTCGAAATACGCCCCTGGCCGCAGGAACTCCGGTCCGGCCCGCACAGGCTCTGTGCGGGCCGGTTCTGTGTCGGGCTACTTGTCGATGTCGCCGACGACGAAGAAGAGTGAGCCCAGGATCGCCACCATGTCCGCGACCAGCGTGCCCGGCAGCAGCTCGGTGAGCGCCTGGATGTTGTTGTACGAAGCGGAGCGCAGCTTCAACCGGTACGGGGTCTTCTCGCCCTTGGACACCAGGTAGTAGCCGTTGATGCCAAGAGGGTTCTCGGTCCAGGCGTAGGTGTGCCCCTCGGGGGCCTTGAGCACCTTGGGCAGCCGCTGGTTGATCGGACCGGGCGCCAGGCCGGCCAGCCGGTCCAGGCACGCGTCCGCCAGATCGAGGGAGTTGTGCGTCTGGTCCAGCAGGCACTCGAAGCGGGCCAGGCAGTCGCCCTCGGTGCGGGTGACGACCCTGAGGGTGTCGGCGAGCTCCCCGTACGCGAGATACGGCTCGTCACGCCGCAGGTCGAAGTCGACCCCCGAGGCGCGGGCGATCGGCCCGGAGACCCCGTAGGCGTGCACGGCCTCGGCGGACAGCACACCCACCCCGCGGGTACGGCCCCGGAAGATCTCGTTGCCGAGCACCAGGTCGTCGTACACGTCCATCCGGGACCGGACCGAGGCGACCGCGTCCCGGGCGCGGCCGAGCCAGCCGGCCGGGAGGTCCTCCTTGAGGCCGCCGACCCGGTTGAACATGTAGTGCATCCGGCCGCCGGAGACCTCCTCCATCACGGCCTGGAGTTCCTCGCGTTCCCGGAAGGCGTAGAACACCGGCGTGAGACCGCCGAGTTCGAGCGGATAGGAACCGATGAACATCAGATGGTTCAGGACCCGGTTCAGCTCCGCCAGCAGGGTGCGGGTCCAGACCGCGCGCTCCGGGACCTCCATGCCCAGCATGCGCTCGACGGCCATCACGACGCCCAGCTCGTTGGAGAACGCCGACAGCCAGTCGTGGCGGTTGGCGAGCATCACGATCTGCCGGTAGTCGCGGGCCTCGAACAGCTTCTCCGCGCCGCGGTGCATATAGCCGACGACCGGTTCGGCGTGCTGGATGCGTTCCCCGTCGAGAACGATGCGCAGACGGAGCACACCGTGGGTGGAGGGGTGCTGGGGGCCGATGTTGAGCACCATGTCGGTGCTCTCCGCCGCGCCGCCGATGCCGACTGTCGTCTCCGTCATACGGCCAGTATTCCCTGAACGGTGGGGTGCGGGATGGTGCGGGGTGGCACCGGGGGCCTCACCCGACGGCGCCGCCGCCGGGCTTGTGGTGCAGCAGCCAGCAGAAGTCGCCCAGACCGCCCCTGGCCGTCAGTTCCGCGGCCTCGCCCGCCGAGGCGAGGGCACGTACGTATCCGGCCGGGTCGGTCGACGCCAGGGCCGGTGAGGGGCGCTCGCCGGTGATGCCGAGGCGGTGCAGCGCCTCGCGCTGGGTCAGTACCTCGCGCCGGGTGGCGTCGCCCACCGCCTCCGCACACGCGTCCAGCGCCACATGTGAGGTGAGGTCGCAGCTGCCGTCCGGCACCGGTCGCACCTCGCGGCCGGACCGGAAGCCGGTCAGCGTGCCGAAGGGGGGCCGTGCCTCCCGGACATGGGCGTAGTCCACCGCCACCGCGAGTCCCGCGGTCAGGGTGGACACCGCCCGCGCCCAGGCCTCGTCGCGAGGGCGGCCGATCTCCGCCCGGCTGCCCGGTCCGGCCGACGGCCACCAGTGACGCAGCCACTCGGCGTCGGCCCCGGTCACCGGTGCGCCCGGCCGTTCCTCGCCGTCCGCGGTCCGGACGAGGACGTACCGGTCGACGCCTTCCGGGTCGGTCTCGACGACCTCGGTCGGGACGTTGTCCAGCCACTCGTTGGCGAACAGCAGCCCGCGGGTTCCCCGGGGCGGCTCGGCGCACCACACGATCCGGGGATCGAGCCCGGCCGGCCGGTCGGCGATCTCCACGGCGTACGCCCGTACGGCGAGCCCGCCTGCGCCGACGGCCGGCAACGCCGCCAGCACGCCCGTCAGCAGTTCCCCGCGCCCGGCCCCCAGATCCACCAGGTCGACCGCGTCGGTGCCCAGCTCCCGCGCCACGTCGGCCAGCAGCCGGGCGACGGCCGAGGCGAACAGCCCGGACGCATGGACGGAGGTGCGGAAGTGGCCCGCCGGGCCCTCGGGTCTCCGGTAGAAGCCCTCGTCTCCGTAGAGGGCGGCCTGTGCCGCCTCCCGCCACCCGCGCCACTGATCCGTCACGCCTGCAGTCTCCACCTTGGGGAGTACGGTCCTCGCAGCTGGATCGGCCCTTCGGCGGACCCGGGCACCTGCCGCCGGTCCCTACGCTGGGTTGCGTGCAGCGCCTCTACGACTTCCTCCGCAGACACCCGACGGGCGTCGACAGCTTCTGGGCCGTCGTCCTCCTCGGGCTCTCCGGGCTGTCCGTCGTGGGGCACGGGGGCGGCGCCGGGGAGCGGATCGTGGCCGTACTGGTCGCCCTCTGCCTGTGCACCGTGGTCGCCCTGCGCCGGCGCGCGCCCGAGAAGATGCTGCTGCTCGCCCTTGCGACGGGTGTCGTCCAACTGGTGTGCGGAGTCGGGCCGGGCGTCGCGGACTTCGCGATGCTGGTGATCGTCTTCACCGTGGCCGCCGTCGGGGAGCGCTGGGCGTCCCGGCTCGCACTGGGCTGCGCCCTGGGCGCGGCCGGTGTCTCGCAGCTGCGCTGGCCGCAGGACATACCGCCGGCCCACTGGCTGGAGCAGGTCTTCGTCGGCGTCGTGATGACCGTGCCGTTCGTGCTCGCCTGGGTGCTCGGGGACTCGATGCGGACCCGGCGCGCCTACTTCAGCCAGCTGGAGGAGCGCGCGGCCCGGCTGGAGCGGGAGCGCGAGGCGCAGTCGAAGGTCGCGGTGGCCGCCGAACGGGCCCGCATAGCGCGTGAACTCCACGATGTCGTCGCACACAACGTCTCGGTGATGGTGGTGCAGGCCGACGGTGCGGCGTACGTCATGGACGCGACCCCGGACCAGGCCCGGCAGGCCCTGGAGACCATCTCCAGCACCGGCAGGCAGGCCCTCGCCGAGATGCGCCGGCTGCTCGGTGTGCTGCGGACCGGGGACGGGCAGGAGAGCGGGGAGTACGTCCCGCAGCCCGACGTCGAACAGATCGAGGAACTGGTCGAGCAGGTCCGCAGGACCGGCCTGGCGGTGGACTTCACGGTCGAGGGCACGGCCCGCCCCCTGCCCAGCGGGGTCGAGCTGACCGCCTACCGGATCGTGCAGGAGGCCCTGACCAACACCCGTAAGCACGGTGGCCCGGACGCCGGGGCCAGCGTCCGGCTGGTCTACTTCGACGACGGGCTCGGACTGCTGGTGGAGGACGACGGACACGGTGCGGCGCACGAGCTGTACGAGGACGGCGGAGCCGACGGCGCGGGCCACGGAATGATCGGCATGCGCGAGCGGGTCGGCATGGTGGGCGGCACGCTGGACGCCGGGCCGCGGCCCGGCGGGGGGTTCCGGATCAGCGCGCTGCTGCCGCTCAGGCCGGCCCACTGGACCTCGTGAATCCCGACCGACGGAACACATACAGACCAGGAGACCGGACCTTCATGGCGATCCGCGTGATGCTCGTCGACGACCAGGCGCTGCTGCGCACCGGCTTCCGGATGGTGCTTGCCGCCCAGCCGGACATGGAGGTCGTGGCCGAGGCCGGAGACGGCGCCGAAGCGATCGAGATCCTGCGCTCCACCGCCGTCGACGTGGTGCTGATGGATGTCCGGATGCCGCGGATGGACGGTGTGGAGGCGACCCGTCACATCTGTACGCAGCCCGACGCGCCCAAGGTGCTCATCCTGACCACGTTCGACCTCGACGAGTACGCCTTCTCCGGGCTGCGGGCCGGGGCCGGCGGCTTCCTGCTCAAGGACGTGCCGCCGGCCGAACTGCTCGCCGCCATCCGCTCCGTGCACAGCGGTGACGCCGTCGTCGCCCCCTCCACCACGCGTCGCCTGCTCGACCGTTTCTCGTCGATGCTGCCGAGCGCCCGGAGCGAACCGCGGCACGAGAGCTTCGGCAGGCTCACCGAGCGCGAACGCGAAGTGATGCTGCTGGTGGCGCAGGGGCTGTCGAACGGCGAGATCGCGGGCCGCCTCGTGCTCTCCGAGGCGACTGTGAAGACGCACGTGGGCCGCATCCTCACCAAGCTGGGCCTGCGCGACCGGGTGCAGGTCGTCGTTCTCGCGTACGAGACGGGGCTGGTCAGGGCCGGCGGGGGCCCGGCGGGCCGGCCCTTCGGCCCCTGATCAGGGCAGGCGCGCCACGAAGTCCGCCACCGCCGCCCGGACATCCGCCGCCGTCCACTCCAGTCCGTCCCGGCCCACCGTGACCTCGGTGAACGCCACCCCGCCCGGCCCGGTATCGCACGGCCGCCAGGTGCGGAAGAGCACCACGCCCGTCTCCTCCGCCTGCCGTACCGAGGCCTCCGTCAGGACATCCGCCTCGTACGGCAGCCACACCTGGAACTGGTGGGTGTGCGGCGGCTCCGGATGGACCCGGGACCAGCCGACGCCGGCCGCCGGGAGAGCCTCGGCCAGCACCCCGGCCACCATCCGCGCCTGCGCCACGTACGAAGGCAGCAGCGGCAGCTCCTGGTCCAGGCCGATCAGCGCGGAGAGCGCCGCCGGGAACTGCTGGGCCAGCTGCCCGCCGTACCGGTGGCGCCAGGTGCGGGCCTCCGCGATCAGCGACTCGGAACCGGCCAGCGCGGCCCCGGAGATTCCGCCGAGGGACTTGTAGAACGACACGTACACGCTGTCCGCGAGCGCCGCGATCTCCGGCAGCTCCCGCCCGAAATGCGAGGAGCATTCCCACAGCCGCGCGCCGTCGAAGTGCACCACCGCCTCGCGTTCCCGCGCCGCCGCCACCACGGCCTCCAGCTCCTCCCACGTCGGCAGGACGAAACCGGCGTCGCGCAACGGCAGTTCCAGCATCAGGGTGCCGAACGGTTCGGCGAAGTCGCGGATCTCCTGGGCCGTGGGCAGCCGGGGCGCGGACGTCGGATGGACGGTGCGCAGCCCGCTCACCGCTCCCAGCGCACCGCGCTCGTGCACCTCGGGATGGGCCTGGGGGTGCAGCGCCACCGTGGAATTGCCGGTCCGCCCGGCCCAGCACCGCAGCGCGACCTGCTGTGCCATCGTCCCGGTCGGGAAGAACGCGGCGGCCTCCGTGCCCAGGAGGTCCGCGATCCGTTCCTCCAGGTCGGTGACGACGCCGTCGCCGTACATGTCCACAGGGCGGTCGAGAGCGGTGACCGAACCGGCCTCCGTCGCGAGAGCGGTGAGCCGGTCACCGAGCGAGAGGTCCATGGGCGGCCTGGCCAGTGCCCGTCCGGCCGCGCGCCAGGCGGTCCGCCTGCGCAGACGCTGTGCGGCCTCCTGTGCACCCTCCTGCTCCTGCGCGTCCAGCGGCTCCTGCGTCCCGGCGTCGCCTGCCGCCCCGCCCTGCCCCTGCTCAGCCGTTCCTGCCGTGTCAGTCATGGGACGATCATCATGCAAACACCCTGCGGAGCCCAGCTCAGGCCCGAAATCCACCGGACCGCCCGGGGCGCGGAGCGTGCGCCGCCCGGACTTTTCCCACAGGCTGTGGACAGCCGGAGGGCAGGGCGAAACGCTGGCGTAGCATGCAGAGAAATCGTCCGGTACCCCCCGCGGACTGGAACGGAAGGCCATCGCCAGGTGAATGCAACAGTCCCCAAGGAGCCCCTCGACGCGAGGGATCGCCCCGCCCGCCTCACGGTCGGCGTCGTGGGCGCGGGCCGGGTCGGCCCCGCGCTCGCCGCATCGCTGCAACTCGCCGGGCACCGTCCGGTCGCCGTGTCGGGCGTCTCCGACGCGTCCGTACGCAGGGCGGCCGCGCTGCTTCCCGACGTCCCTCTGGTGCCGCCCGCCGAGGTCCTCGCCCGCGCCGAGCTGGTGCTGCTGACCGTTCCCGACGACGCCCTGCCCGGCCTGGTCGAGGGGCTGGCCCGGACCGGCGCGGTGCGGCCCGGCCAGCTGATCGTCCACACCTCGGGGCGGTACGGGACGAAGGTGCTCGACCCGGCTCTGCGGGCCGGCGCCCTGCCGCTCGCCCTGCACCCGGCGATGACGTTCACCGGGACCCCCGTCGACGTCCAGCGGCTGGCCGGCTGCTCCTTCGGCGTGACCGCGCCCGAGGAGCTGCGGCTCGCCGCCGAGGCGCTGGTCATCGAGATGGGCGGCGAGCCCGAGTGGATCGCGGAGGAGTCCCGCCCGCTCTATCACGCGGCGCTCGCCCTCGGTGCGAACCACCTGGTCACCCTGGTCGCCCAGTCGATGGAGCTGTTGCGGTCGGCCGGGGTCGCCGCCCCCGACCGGATGCTCGGCCCTCTGCTCGGTGCCGCGCTCGACAACGCCCTGCGCTCCGGCGACGCCGCTCTGACCGGCCCGGTGGCCCGCGGCGACGCCGGCACGGTCGCCGCGCACATCGATGAGCTGCACCGACACGCTCCGCAGGCCGTGGCCGGCTACGTCGCCATGGCCCGCGCCACCGCCGACCGCGCGCTCGCCCACGGCATGCTCAAGCCGGAGCTGGCCGAGGACCTGCTCGGCGTCCTGGCCGACGGCGTCGGCACCGCGGGCGGCCCCGGACCCCAGGAGTCCTGATGACCGACACGAACGGCAGGTCCGGCGTCACCCCCACGCCCGGCACGCCCCGCCCCCGCACCGCCCCCGCCCTGCTGCGGACGGCCGCCGAGCTCACCGCGTTCGCCCCCCGCACGGGGCAGCGGGCCGTCGTCATGACCATGGGCGCCCTGCACGAGGGCCACGCCACGCTCATCCGTACCGCACGCGAGGCCGCGGGCCCGGACGGCCAGGTCGTCGTCACGGTCTTCGTCAACCCGCTGCAGTTCGGCGAGGCCGCCGACCTGGAGCGCTACCCCCGCACCCTCGAAGCCGATCTCGCCGTGGCCGGTGCCGCCGGGGCCGACGTGGTCTTCGCACCCTCCGTCGACGAGGTGTACCCCGGCGGCGAACCACAGGTCCGGATCACGGCGGGCCCGATGGGCGAGCGGCTCGAAGGCGCCTTCCGTCCCGGGCACTTCGACGGAATGCTCACCGTCGTCGCCAAACTTCTCCACCTCACTCGCCCCGACCTCGCGTTCTACGGCCAGAAGGACGCCCAGCAGTTGGCGCTGATCCGCCGCATGGTGCGGGATCTGAACTTCCCCGTGGAGATCGTCGGGGTGGATACGGTCCGCGAACCGGACGGCCTCGCGCTCTCCAGCCGCAACCGCTTCCTGGACGCCGAGGAACGGCACACCGCCCTCGCCCTGTCCCGGGCCCTGTTCGCCGCGCGGGACCGGCTCGCCGCCCAGCAGGCGCTGCACGCCCGCGCGCGGACCACCGCGGCGGCGACCACCGGCAGGGCGGCCGCGCTCACCGCGCTCGGCGAGACCCGTGCCGCCGCCGACACCCAGGCGGTCGCGCTGGCCCGTCCCGTGGACGGACCCGCGGCGGTGCGCGCCGCGGCGCAGCTGATCCTCGACGACGCGGCCGCCGAACAGCCGCCGCTCGCCCTGGACTACCTCGCGCTCGTGGACCCGGCCGACTTCACCGAGATCCCCGACGACCGCACCAGCGGCGACGCGATCCTCGCCGTCGCCGCGAAGGTCGGCAGGACCCGCCTCATCGACAACATCCCGCTGACCTTCGGAGCCTCTGCGTGACCGGAATACGGCTGACCGCCCCCGCCCCCGGCTGGTCCATCGACGCCGACGTCGTGGTGGTCGGCTCCGGCGTGGCCGGTCTCACCACCGCGCTGCGCTGCGCGGCCGCGGGCCTCGCGACCGTCGTCGTCACCAAGGCCCGTCTCGACGACGGCTCCACCCGCTGGGCTCAGGGCGGCATCGCGGCCGCGCTCGGCGAGGGCGACACCCCTCAGCAGCATCTGGACGACACCCTGGTCGCGGGCGTGGGCCTGTGCGACGAGGCCGCGGTACGCACCCTGGTCACCGAGGGCCCCGGCGCGGTACGCCGGCTGATCGGGACCGGCGCCCACTTCGACACCACGGCCGACGGTGGTATCGCGCTGACCCGCGAGGGCGGCCACCACCGCAGCCGCATCGCCCACGCGGGCGGCGACGCGACGGGAGCCGAGATCTCCCGCACCCTGGTCGAGGCGGTCCGCGAGGCCGCCCTGCACACCATCGAGAACGCCCTGGTCCTGGACCTCCTCACCGATGCCGACGGCCGTGCGGCGGGCGTCACCCTGCACGTCATGGGCGAGGGCCGGCACGACGGCGTCGGCGCGGTCCGCGCCCCGGCGGTGGTCCTCGCCACCGGCGGCATGGGCCAGGTCTTCTCCGCCACCACCAACCCGGCGGTGTCCACCGGCGACGGCGTGGCCCTGGCGCTGCGGGCCGGTGCGGAGGTCTCCGACCTCGAATTCGTCCAGTTCCACCCGACGGTCCTCTTCCTCGGAGCCGGTTCCGAGGGCCAGCAGCCCCTGGTGTCGGAGGCGGTACGCGGCGAGGGCGCCCATCTCGTCGACGCGTCCGGCACGCGCTTCATGGTGGGGCAGCACGAGCTGGCGGAACTGGCCCCGCGCGACATCGTCGCCAAGGCCATCACCCGCCGGATGGAGCTGAACGGTACCGACCACATGTATCTCGACGCCCGCCACTTCGGCGCCGAGATGTGGGAACAGCGCTTCCCCACCATCCTGGCCGCCTGCCGCGCCCACGGCATCGACCCGGTCACCGAACCCGTACCGGTCGCCCCCGCCGCGCACTACGCCTCCGGCGGCATCCGCACCGACCTGCGGGGACGTACGACCGTGCCCGGTCTGTACGCCTGCGGCGAGGTCGCCTGCACCGGTGTGCACGGGGCCAACCGGCTGGCGTCCAACTCCCTCCTGGAGGGCCTCGTCTTCGCCGAGCGCATCGCGGCGGACATCGTCGAGGACCGTCCCGCCGCAGGGGCCGCGACCGCGGACCCCCTCCCCACCCCCCTGCCGCTGCTCGACCCCGAGGCGCGCGGCACGATCCAGCGGATCATGACCCGTGGCGCCGGGGTCCTCCGCTCCGCCGAGAGCCTGGCCGCCGCAGCCGACGAGCTGGAGGCCCTGCACCGGAGCGCCGCCGAGACCGCCGAGGCCGCCGACCCCGAGGCCGTCGTGCCCGGCGTCGAGGCGTGGGAGGTCACCAACCTGCTGCTCGTCTCGCGCGTCCTGGTCGCCGCCGCCCGCACCCGCGAGGAGACCCGCGGCTGCCACTGGCGCGAGGACCGGCCCGAGCGCGACGACGAGAACTGGCGCCGCCACCTCGTCGTCCGGCTCACCCCGGAGCGTCAACTGGTCCTCCGTCGGACGGAGACCTCGGCATTCGGGCCCGTAGCACCCGAGCAGGCACCAGACTGCGCAGCAGCACCCCTGAATCACCCCGCCGACGTCACCGAGGAGCCGTAACCGTGAGCACGCCCGAAGAGAATCCGCGCCCCACACCCGTGGACGTACCGCTGATCCAGATCGGCGCGCCCGCACCGTCCGAGGGCGGCTGCGGGGACGGCTGCGGCTGCGGCGGGGACGAGTTCTACGAGACCGGTCCGCTGGAGTGCGGCCTCGACCCCGACCTCGCCCAGCTCCTCGCCGAGGCCGGCCTGGACCCGGTCCAGGTCGAGGACGTCGCGCACGTCGCCATCGAGGAGGACCTGGACGGCGGTGTCGACGTCACCACCGTCGCGACCGTCCCCGAGGACGCCGTGGCCATCGGCGACTTCACCGCCCGTGAGGCGGGCGTCGTAGCCGGACTGCGGGTTGCCGAGGCCGTGCTGTCCATCGTCTGCACGGACGAGTTCGAGGTCGAGCGCCATGTCGAGGACGGCGACCGCGTCGCCCCCGGCCAGAAGCTGCTGACCGTCACCACCCGCACCCGCGACCTGCTCACCGGCGAGCGCAGCGCACTCAACCTGCTCTGCAGGCTCTCCGGCATCGCGACCGCCACCCGCGCCTGGGCCGATGTGCTCGAAGGCACGAAGGCCAAGGTCCGCGACACCCGCAAGACCACCCCGGGCCTGCGCGCCATGGAGAAGTACGCGGTGCGCTGCGGCGGCGGCGTCAACCACCGCATGTCGCTGGCCGACGCGGCGCTGGTCAAGGACAACCACGTCGTCGCGGCGGGTGGTGTGGCCGAGGCGTTCAAGCGGGTACGGGACGCGTTCCCGGACGTCCCGGTCGAGGTCGAGGTCGACACCCTTCAGCAGGTCCGCGAGGTGCTCGAGGCGGGCGCCGACCTGATCCTGCTCGACAACTTCACCCCGCTCCAGACGGCCGAGGCGGTCGCCCTGGTCGGCGGCCGCGCGACTCTGGAGTCCTCCGGCCGGCTCACCCTCGACACCGCACGCGCCTACGCGGAAGCGGGCGTCGATTACCTGGCCGTGGGCGCGCTCACGCACTCCTCGCCGATTCTCGACATCGGCCTGGACTTCCGCGACACCGACGGGGCCGACGTCTGATGCTGCTCACCATCGACGTCGGCAACACCCACACCGTCCTCGGCCTGTTCGACGGCGAGGAGATCGTCGAGCACTGGCGGATCTCCACCGACGCCCGCCGTACCGCCGACGAGCTCGCGGTGCTGCTCCAGGGCCTGATGGGCATGCACCCGCTGCTCGGCGAGGAGCTGGGCGACGGCATCGAGGGCATCGCGATCTGTTCCACGGTCCCGGCCGTCCTGCACGAGCTGCGCGAGGTGACCCGCCGCTACTACGGCGATGTCCCCGCGGTCCTCGTCGAGCCGGGCATCAAGACCGGGGTGCCGATCCTGATGGACAACCCGAAGGAGGTCGGCACGGACCGCATCATCAACGCGGTCGCCGCCGTCGACCTGTACGGCGGTCCGGCGATCGTCGTCGACTTCGGTACGGCCACCACCTTCGACGCGGTCTCCGCCCGCGGCGAGTACTCCGGCGGTGTCATCGCCCCCGGCATCGAGATCTCGGTCGACGCACTGGGCGTCAAGGGTGCTCAGCTCCGCAAGATCGAGCTGGCCCGGCCGCGCAGCGTGATCGGCAAGAACACTGTCGAGGCGATGCAGGCCGGCATCATCTATGGCTTCGCGGGTCAGGTCGACGGCGTCGTCACACGGATGAAGCGGGAGCTGGCGGCCGATCCCGACGACGTCACCGTCATCGCGACGGGCGGCCTTGCGCCTATGGTGCTGGGCGAGTCCTCCGTCATCGACGAGCACGAGCCCTGGCTCACCCTCATCGGTCTGCGTCTGGTGTACGAGCGGAACGTGTCCCGGTTGTAGGGACGCCGTCGTGCGGAGTGAAGGGACAGGGGCCCACCTGCGGGAACGGTTCGGCGGAACGGGGGTCGCCGCCGCGCCGCCGACTGCCAGCTAAGCCGATTTTGTCCCTTTAGCACGTATTGTCGCGCCATGCCCACGCCTTACGGATCACGCGGCGGTATGGCGTTCAGCGCGGACGAGCTGCGTGTGCTCCGACGCGCCCTCGCCATCGCCCTCCACCCTGCCCCCCTGCCCGACGAGGACGTCCAGGACTGCCTGCGGCTGGCAGGCGCCGTGGACGAGGCGGTGAGCGAGGCGGGACGGCTGCGCGCGTTCCTCCTCGCCGACCTCGTCCGCTACCGCGACGCCCTCCCCGGCTCCGTCGGCGGTTACCTGGAGCTGCTCCAGGACGCGCTGGCGGGCGGATACGACCCCTGCCCCGAGGACCTGGCCGCGCTGCGCGCCCTGCGCAGCAGACCGGTGGCCGCGTCCCTGCTGGAACGCTGTCAGGTGCTCGCGGAGCGGTCGGTACGGGCCCGTCTCGCCGGACGTGCCACCCCGACGGCGGCACCCGCACCCCGCAGCAGGCTCCTTGCTCTTCCGGGTGGCCGGGCCGCCGACACCGACCCCGAACGGCCGAAGGCCCCGGCGGCACCGCCCAAGCCGGCGCAGCCGTCCGAGCGCCCGGCGGCACCGAAGCCCTCGGAGGTCTTCCCGCCGCGTCGTCCGGTGCCGCCGCCGCAGCAGCGGGCCGCGGGGTAGCCGCGCCGAACGCGGAGGGGGCGCGTGGAAGCCCGTACCGGCCTCGCTACTCTGGATGCCATGGACTACGTAGCCGCGCTCCTGCCTCCCGTGGTGATGGCCGCCTTCTTCATCGGCCTCGTCGTGACGATCGTCAAGAGCCAGGGCGGTCCCAACAAGGCCAAGGAGGACGCGGCCGTGGACATGGCGCTCGCCGGCGCCGAGCCGGTCCAGCAGACGCCGCGTTCCGACCGCGCCTGACCTCTGCGGACCCCGCGACATACCTCTGCGGACCCCGCGACATACCTCTGCGGACCCCGCGACATACCTCTGCGGACCCCGCGACATACAAAGGGGCGCACGACTTGTGAGGAGTCGTGCGCCCCTTTTGCGTGCATAGCAGGGCATATCGGATATTTGGCACTAAAGTGACACCGTGCCTCGCCCCTTGGGAGATCTGGAAGACGCCGTGATGACGCGGGTCTGGCAATGGAACCGCCCGGTCACGGTGCGGGAAGTTCTTGAGGACCTTCAGCAGGAACGCTCCATCGCCTACACCACCGTCATGACGGTAATGGACAATCTCCATCAGAAGGGCTGGTTGCGCAGGGAAGTCGATGGCCGCGCATATCGATATACGGCGGTCTCCACCCGCGCCGCATACTCGGCCGCACTGATGAACGAAGCCTGGTCGCACAGCGACAACCCCGCCGCGGCTCTCGTGGCGTTCTTCGGCATGATGTCCGCCGAGCAGCGTGAGGCCCTCCAGGACGCGATGCGGATCGTTCGGCCCGATCTCCAGGGCGCTCCCCGCCCCCCGTCCGGTGAAGCGCCGGATGGAGCAGTGGATGAAGGGGCCGATGAACCGGCCGATGAACCAGCTGATGAACCGCTCCGAGAAGCGGCCGAAGATCCGGCCGATGGCGCGGGACCGGAGACCGGGCGATAGCGTCTGGGTATGTCCTCAGAGCTTCCGCATACTGACTTCCGTACCGAACCGTCGGTTAAAAACGTAGCCATCACCGTCCGCCGTGCCAGGACCACCGATGTGGCATCGGTCCGCCACCTCCTCGACGGGTACGTGCGTGAAGGCATCCTCCTCGACAAAGCAACCGTGACGCTTTACGAGGACATCCAGGAGTTCTGGATCGCGGAACGCGACGAGGACGCCCGGGTCATCGGCTGCGGCGCACTGCACGTGATGTGGGAAGACCTCGCTGAAGTGCGTACTCTCGCGGTCGATCACAGCATCAGGGGCACCGGGGTGGGGCACCAGGTACTGGACAAGTTGTTGCAGACCGCCCGTTGGCTGGGTGTGCGTCGGGTTTTCTGTCTCACCTTCGAAGTCGACTTCTTCGCGAAGCACGGCTTCGTGGAGATCGGAGAGACTCCGGTCGACGGAGATGTCTACAGTGAGCTGCTGCGTTCCTATGACGAGGGTGTAGCGGAGTTCCTGGGTCTCGAACGGGTGAAGCCGAACACCTTGGGCAACAGCCGGATGCTTCTGCACCTGTGACCGTCACAAGAAGCCGGTGTAGCCCTATGTCCGAATCGCGCATGTTTCCCGTGTTCTCGGGATCCTGAACCTCTCCCAGGGGTTTGTGTTTTCCGGCGAAAAGCGGTTTCCTTTCCGCGTACTGCATTTTCGATGAAAGGAAATCCGGTGGCACAGAAGGTTCAGGTCCTTCTTGTCGATGACCTCGACGGTGGCGAGGCTGACGAGACAGTCACGTTCGCGCTGGATGGCAAGACGTACGAGATTGACCTCACCACGAGCAACGCGGACAAGCTCCGTGGTCTTCTTGAGCCGTACACCAAGGGTGGCAGGCGTACCGGTGGCCGTGCTGCGGGCGGTCGCGGTAAGGGCCGTGCCGTTGCCGGCGGCAACAAGGACACTGCGGAGATCCGTAAGTGGGCGCGCGAGAACGGCCACAATGTGAATGACCGCGGCCGTGTTCCCGCGGAGATCCGTGAGGCTTACGAGAAGGCCAACGGCTGAGCTGTCGACTCATCGGTCGACCGCCCCGTTCGGGCACGCGTCAACCGGTCCCGGTGGCATTCCGTCGCCACCGCGTCCACGAGCCGTGCGAGATCGGGAGTACCCCCACCCCTGCTCCCGAGGCCGACGAGGGCCGGGAGATCCGGTTCTCCCTCGCGCCGCAGCCCGGGGGGCCGCAACCACACAGCGGCCCCCGACCGGCCCGCCGCCCGTCCGGGTGGTGCCGGAGCAGTGATCCGGCCGCCCGCGCCGATGGCGGTCAGCGAGAGGGTGACCCCGCCCCACTCCAGCCAGTCGAGCAGTCCGGGCAGCTCGTCGGCGCTTCCCGCCGCCACCAGCAACTGCATCCGCGCTTCCGTCAGCGCCACGGGTCCGGTGCGGCCGACCCGTCGCAGCGCCGTACGTCCGGCGGCCGCAGGCACTTCCAGGACGTCGAACCGCAGCCCGGTCAGCAGCCGCACCGGCGCGGTGCCCTCGGTCGCCCAGCCGAGTTCGTGCTCGTACCAGTGCGACCACGGTGCGCTCCCGGTGCGGCTCTCCCGCCCCTCGGGGCGCGAGGGCAGAGGGCGCGGGACGGTGGTGGTCATGTCAGAAGAACGGCCGAACCACTCCCATGGTTACGCAAAGTCGTTGCACGAATGCGTGGTGTGTCCGAAATGGGGGTGTGGAGGGGTGCGCCGGAGCGCGAAGATGTTCGCCCGTAGCGGAGGGAACGGACGTGCGCCGCATGGACCGTCTCTCATTGCGGGTAAGACATCCCTAGTGGGGAGGGGCGGCACGCAGGCCCGGGCGTCTCACGTTCGCCATCGGCGTACTGGCGAAAGGGGTATCTGCCTGGCCTGCGGGAACATCGTCTCGCACCATCGGGTTGGAGCAGATGTCGGCGTTCGGGGCAGGAGGCCAAGAACGGTGTCGGCAGTCGGAATGAGCGGTCCCCGCTTGCGGGACTAAGCTGCGGAAGGACAGGGAGGGGACCGACCCCTTACTGCCTGACCGCTCTGAGGAGCGATTAACGATGTTCGAGAGGTTCACCGACCGCGCGCGGCGGGTTGTCGTCCTGGCTCAGGAAGAAGCCCGGATGCTCAACCACAACTACATCGGCACCGAGCACATCCTCCTGGGCCTTATCCACGAGGGTGAGGGTGTCGCCGCTAAGGCCCTGGAGAGCCTCGGGATTTCGCTCGAGGCGGTCCGCCAGCAGGTGGAGGAGATCATCGGCCAGGGCCAGCAGGCCCCGTCCGGCCACATCCCCTTCACGCCCCGGGCCAAGAAGGTCCTGGAGCTGTCGCTCCGTGAGGCCCTCCAGCTCGGCCACAACTACATCGGCACCGAGCACATCCTGCTCGGCCTGATCCGTGAGGGCGAGGGCGTCGCGGCCCAGGTCCTCGTGAAGCTGGGAGCCGACCTGAACCGGGTGCGGCAGCAGGTCATCCAGCTGCTCTCCGGGTACTCGGGCGGCAAGGAGGCGGCAACCGCGGGCGGCCCCGCGGAAGGCACGCCCTCCACGTCCCTGGTGCTCGACCAGTTCGGCCGGAATCTCACCCAGGCGGCTCGTGAGTCCAAGCTCGACCCGGTCATCGGGCGCGGCAAGGAGATCGAGCGGGTCATGCAGGTGCTGTCCCGCCGTACCAAGAACAACCCGGTTCTCATCGGCGAGCCCGGCGTCGGCAAGACGGCGGTCGTCGAGGGTCTGGCGCAGGCCATCGTCAAGGGCGAGGTGCCCGAGACCCTCAAGGACAAGCACCTCTACACCCTCGACCTCGGTGCGCTGGTCGCCGGCTCCCGCTACCGCGGTGACTTCGAGGAGCGCCTGAAGAAGGTCCTCAAGGAGATCCGCACCCGCGGCGACATCATCCTGTTCATCGACGAGCTCCACACCCTGGTCGGTGCGGGTGCCGCCGAGGGCGCGATCGACGCCGCCAGCATCCTCAAGCCCATGCTGGCCCGCGGTGAGCTGCAGACCATCGGTGCCACGACGCTCGACGAGTACCGCAAGCACCTGGAGAAGGACGCCGCTCTCGAGCGCCGCTTCCAGCCCATCCAGGTCGCGGAGCCGTCGCTGCCGCACACCATCGAGATCCTCAAGGGTCTGCGCGACCGCTACGAGGCCCACCACCGCGTCTCCATCACGGACGAGGCGCTGGTCCAGGCCGCGACGCTGGCCGACCGGTACATCTCGGACCGCTTCCTGCCGGACAAGGCGATCGACCTGATCGACGAGGCCGGTTCCCGGATGCGTATCCGCCGGATGACCGCGCCGCCGGACCTCCGCGAGTTCGACGAGAAGATCGCGGCCGTCCGCCGCGACAAGGAGTCCGCGATCGACTCGCAGGACTTCGAGAAGGCCGCTTCCCTGCGCGACAAGGAGAAGCAGCTTCTCGCCGCGAAGACCAAGCGCGAGAAGGAGTGGAAGGCCGGCGACATGGACGTCGTGGCCGAGGTCGACGGCGAGCTGATCGCCGAGGTCCTGGCCACCGCCACCGGCATCCCGGTCTTCAAGCTGACGGAGGAGGAGTCCTCCCGGCTGCTGCGCATGGAGGACGAGCTCCACAAGCGTGTCATCGGCCAGAAGGACGCGATCAAGGCCCTCTCGCAGGCGATCCGTCGTACGCGAGCCGGTCTGAAGGACCCGAAGCGCCCCGGTGGCTCGTTCATCTTCGCCGGTCCGTCCGGTGTCGGTAAGACGGAGCTCTCCAAGACGCTCGCCGAGTTCCTCTTCGGTGACGAGGACGCGCTGATCGCCCTCGACATGTCGGAGTTCAGCGAGAAGCACACGGTCTCCCGTCTCTTCGGCTCTCCCCCTGGTTACGTGGGCTACGAGGAGGGCGGCCAGCTCACCGAGAAGGTGCGCCGCAAGCCGTTCTCCGTCGTCCTCTTCGACGAGGTCGAGAAGGCCCACCCCGACATCTTCAACTCCCTGCTCCAGATCCTGGAGGACGGTCGTCTGACCGACTCCCAGGGACGGGTCGTGGACTTCAAGAACACGGTCATCATCATGACGACCAACCTCGGGACCCGGGACATCTCCAAGGGCTTCAACCTGGGCTTCGCCGCCCAGGGTGACGTCAAGACCGGCTACGAGCGGATGAAGAACAAGGTCAACGAAGAGCTCAAGCAGCACTTCCGCCCCGAGTTCCTCAACCGTGTCGACGACACGGTCGTCTTCCACCAGCTCACCGAGGAAGACATCATCCAGATCGTCGACCTCATGCTGGCCAAGGTCGACGAGCGCCTGAAGGACCGCGACATGGGTATCGAGCTGAGCTCGGAAGCCAAGTCGCTCCTGGCGAAGAAGGGCTACGACCCGGTGATGGGCGCCCGGCCGCTGCGCCGGACGATCCAGCGCGAGATCGAGGACATCCTCTCCGAGAAGATCCTCTTCGGTGAGCTGCGCCCCGGTCACATCGTGGTCGTCGGCACCGAGGGCGAGGGTGAGGAGAAGACGTTCACCTTCCGCGGTGAGGAGAAGTCGGCGCTGCCCGACGTCCCGCCGATCGAGCAGGCGGCAGGTGGCGCGGGCCCGAACATGTCGAAGGACGTGTAAGGACGCCTCCGAGCGCCTGAGCATCAGAAGGGGCTGCCCCGGAACCGTTGCGAAACGGTCCGGGGCAGCCCCTTCTGTGCTGCCGTGTGCCGCCTGTGCTGCCGTGTGCCGCCCGGAAGGCTGTTCCCCCGCCGCCCCCCCGCCGTCCGGCCAGTGGGCCTTGCCCTCGTACAGGGCCGTGTCCCGAGGGCGCTCAGGAGGGCGCTCAGGGCGGCGCGCCTGTGCGAGTACGGGCAGCCGGGAGAGCCGTCAGGTGACAGGTCCAGGACCCCGGATCTGACCGTCTCCGGCCCCGTCGGCGGTGACAAGGCACACAGCCCTTCCGAGGCCTACTAGGGGCATTAGGAGAGGGTTCGGCGACGGCGGCAAGGACCTTCGCCCCAGCACGGCGGAGGACTTTTGACCGCCAGGGGAAAGATGTCGCGGTGGCTAGGTTTAGTCCGCTTCCATTGGTTTTGAGCTGGGGCTAAACCTGTCCGAAAAATAGAGTCCCGAGGCGTGCGGGAGTGTGCCGACACCACTCTTTTCCGGCGTATTCCCCGGGCTGCTTCTACGGCTTTTGTTCGTAGACAGGGTGTTTGAGCATTTCGAGGAGTGCGGGTTACCAAGGAACGGCCAGCCCGGTGGGAGCGCCGGGCCCAGTCATCTCCGGAGGTTCTCCGCTTATGTCGAAGCGCGCTTCGTTCCAGCACTCCCGTCGCCCGTCCCTGTCCCGTGTCCGTGGCGCCGTGGTGGCAGCCGGCCTGGGGGCGTCGATGGTCCTCGGTGTGGGCGCTGCGTTCGCGGCCGCGGGCGCCCCCGGCAGCGTGAGCCTGATCAGCTCCGGCGCCGCCGAGTCGGTCGCCCAGCAGGCGGCCGCGCAGAGCAAGGCGGCCAAGACCGCCAAGGCCGCCAAGGCGAAGGCCAAGGCGGAACGTGTGGCCGCGAAGAAGGCCGCCGCGAAGAAGGCCGCCGGCTGGCGGACTCCGGTGAGCCGCTACGAGCTGAGCGCGAGCTTCGGCAACGATGGCGCCCGCTGGTCCCACAAGCACTCCGGTCAGGACTTCGCCGTGCCGGTCGGCACCAAGGTCGAGGCCGCGCACGGCGGCACCGTCGTGAAGGCCGGTCCGAACGGCGGCGGCGACGGCCCCGCGTACGGCAAGGCCGTCGTGATCAGCCACGGCAATGGCACGTACTCGCAGTACGCCCACCTGTCGCAGATCCATGTGCACATCGGCCAGACCGTGAAGGCGGGCCAGAAGATCGCCCTCTCCGGCAACACGGGCAACTCCAGCGGCCCGCACCTGCACTTCGAGATCCGCAACACCCCGCACTACGGTTCCGCGGTCAACCCGGTCTCGTTCCTGCACAAGAAGGGCGTCCTGGTCTGACCGACCCGGACGGATCCCGCTATTCGGCGGATTCCGGGCCGTGTGTCCGGGTGATCAGGTCGAAGGCGACTTCGAGGGTGGCCCCGCGCTTCTCCTCGGGGTCGCCTTCGATGTCCTTGAGGGCGAACATGCCCGCGTGAATCGAGAAGAGCGCGGTGAAACAGCGCACCTGGTCGGTCAGTGAGGCGTCGGGTTCGTTGATCAGGTCGATCAGGCCGAGGGCGCGGTCCTTCATGGTCTTTCCGATGCTGAGGTCCCGCACGGTCGCCTGGTTCTCCTGCATGAAGCGGAAGAGCGGGGCGGCGGCAGCCAGTGCCGCGCTGTAGCGGCGCAGGATCTCCTTCTTCGTCTCCAGGGTGCGGGGCTGGTTCCTGCCCCACTCGATCAGCTCCTCGATCGGCCGGCTGAGGTCGTCGAAGATGCTGACCAGGATGTCTTCCTTGGTCTTGAAGTGGTAATACAGCGCGGCCTTGGTGACATCCAGCCGTTCGGAGATCTCGCGCAGCGAGGTCTTCTCGTAGCCCTGCTCGGCGAAGAGTTCCAGGGCCACGTCCTGAATGCGCTGGCGTGTGTTGCCCCGGCGCGGCTGCGGTGTGCTGCCCATGGCGCTCTCCCTCTAACTTGCTTGACGCCCGGCTAGTTACGGGGCTACGTTCCCCAGTGTAGTCAACTAGCCGGACGGCAAGTAGGTGCGCCGGGTCCGTGCAGGGGATCAGGGGGAGTGGGAACCATGCCGGACCTGAAGAAGGCAGCGGGCGAAGAGGCGGACGACCGGTCTGCCGGGACGGCCGGGAAGCGGCAGCGCGGCGTCCGGGTGGTGATGCTGGCCCTGATGATCACGATGCTGCTCGCCATGCTGGACAACCTGATCGTCGGCACCGCCATGCCGACGATCGTCGGTGATCTCGGCGGTCTGGAACACCTGTCGTGGGTCGTCACCGCGTACACCCTGGCCACCGCGGCCTCCACCCCTGTCTGGGGCAAGCTCGGTGATCTGTACGGGCGCAAGGGCATCTTCCTCACGTCCATCGTGCTCTTCCTGGTGGGCTCGGTGCTGAGCGGAATGGCCCAGGACATGGGCCAGCTGATCGGCTTCCGCGCGGTCCAGGGACTCGGGGCGGGCGGTCTGATCGTCGGTGTCATGGCGATCATCGGAGACCTGGTGCCGCCCCGTGAGCGCGGCAAGTACCAGGGGATGATGGCCGGGGTGATGGCAGTCGCCATGATCGGCGGGCCGCTGGTCGGCGGCACCCTCACCGATCACCTCGGCTGGCGCTGGAACTTCTACATCAACCTGCCGTTGGGTGCGGTCGCGCTCGCCATGGTCACCGCCGTGCTGCACCTGCCTGAGCGGAAGGGCACCAGGACGAGGGTCGACTATCCCGGCGCGGCTCTGCTGACCCTCGGGATCACCG
Source organism: Streptomyces sp. NPDC052052 (assembly GCF_040680455.1). NCBI lineage: Bacteria > Bacillati > Actinomycetota > Actinomycetes > Kitasatosporales > Streptomycetaceae > Streptomyces > Streptomyces sp. NPDC052052. The sequence goes on from NZ_JBFAWU010000023.1 coordinate 109,834, forward strand.
CGATCGTGCTGGTCACTACCTGGGGCGGTTCGGAGTACGACTGGAACTCCGCCGTGATCATGGAGCTCGTGGCGATCGGTGCCGCCTCGCTCGTCGGCTTCCTCTTCGTCGAGACCAAGGCAGTGGAGCCGATCATTCCGCTCCACCTCTTCCGCAACCGCAACTTCACCCTGATATCGCTCGTCGGTTTCATGACGGGCTTTGTGCTGTTCGGCGCCGTGCTGTTCCTGCCGCTGTATCAGCAGTCCGTCCAGGGTGCGTCGGCGACCAACTCGGGCCTTCTCCTCCTGCCGATGCTGCTGTCGATGATGGTCGTCTCGGTGGTCGCGGGACGGGTCACGACCAGCACCGGAAAGTACAAGATCTTCCCCGTGACGGGCTCGGTCCTGATGGTGGCCGGTCTTTTTCTGCTCTCGCGGATGGACACCGGCACGACGCGGTTCACCTCGGGCCTCAACATGGCGGTACTCGGCGCGGGCATGGGCTTCCTGATGCAGATCACGATGCTCGTCGCGCAGAACAGCGTGGAGATGAAGGACATGGGGGTCGCCTCCTCCACCACCACCCTCTTCCGTACGCTCGGCAGCTCCTTCGGCGTCGCGATCATGGGCACGCTGTTCACCGGGAGAGTGCGGGACGAGATGGCGGCCCGTGGCGGTGGGGAAGTGACGGCGAGATCCGCGCAACTGGATGCGGGGAGCCTGGCGAAGCTTCCGGAGGCCGTGCGCGAGGCGTACCGGTTCGCGGTGTCGTCCGGTACCCACATCGCATTCGCGGTGGCCGCCTCGGCCGGACTGATCGCCGTGCTCGCTTCGCTGTTCGTCAAGGAGGTGCCGCTGCGCGGAGCGGGCCCGGGGAGCGCGTCCTCGGACGCGGCAGCCGGCGCCGGGCAGCCCGAGGCGGTCTGATCCCTTCGCACGCGCTCTGCGCGCGGTGGACGAGCCGTTCACGGTCAGGCTCCCGCGCATGCCCGCAGGAGCCTGTTCCCGGTCCGGTTCAGCCGCCGGACCGCCTCCGGCCGGACTCCGCGTGCTTCCCGTCGTCGGCCGGCGGGCGCTGTCCGACCAGGCGCGGGACCGGGAAGCTGCCGGTGTCCGTCGGCGCGTGCTCCGGCAGCCACAGCACGGCGATCGCCCCGCCCGTGTCCTTCTCCGCCCCCTCCGGCGCCGCGTTGCGGAGGGTCAGCCGGGCCCCGAGGACCCTTGCCTGACCGGCCGCGATCGTCAGCCCCAGACCATGTCCGCGCCCGGCCCGGTCGCTGCTTCCGGTACGGAACCGGCTCGGGCCCTCGCGCAGCAGCGCCGCCGGGAACCCGGGACCGTGATCGCGGATCCGTACCACCCGGCCCTCGACCGTGACCTCCACCGGAGTGGTGCCGTGCTTGGCGGCGTTCCCCAGCAGATTGCCGAGGATCCGTTCCAGCCGACGCGGATCGGTGCTGACCCAGGACTCGTGGACGACCCGCACCCGCACGTCCGGGTCCAGCAGAGCGATGCGCCGGGCGGTGAACTCGCCCAGTGCGATCTCCTGGAGCTCACACCGCTCCGACGCGCTGTCCAGCCGGGCCACCTCCAGCACGTCCTCGACCAGGGTGCGCAGCGCCTGCGCCCGGTCCCGTACGAGTTCGGTGGGGCGGCCCGGCGGCAGCAGTTCGGCCGCCGTCAGCAGGCCCGTCACCGGAGTGCGCAGCTCGTGCGCGATGTCCGCGGTGACCCGGCGCTCCGCCTCGATCCGTTCGTTCAGCGCGTCCGTCAGCGCGTCCACCGCGCCGGCCAGCTCATCCGTCTCGTCCTGGACGACACCGCCGACCGCTTCCCTGACCCGGACGTCCGTCCGGCCCTGCGCGACCCGGCCCGCCGCGGCCGCCGCCTTGCGCAGCCGGCGCGACAGCTGCCCGCCGATCAGCACGCCCAGGGCGCAGCCGCCGAACACCACCGAGACCGAGCCGATGACCAGCGCCCGGTCGAGATCGTCCATGATCGTGGCGCTGCGGTCCGCGAAGCGGGTGTGCAGCGAAAGCACATTGCCGTTGCCGACCGGAACGGCCGCCCACACGTCGGGTACCCCGTCCCCGGAGTCCTCGACATGCGTGGCGCGCCGGTTCTTGTTGGTCTGGGCACGCAGGCTGCGGGGCATCGCGGGGTCGTTGAGCCTGGCGCCGAACCGGGGGTCGGCCTTCTGCGTCTTCTTCGCCTCGTACAGCAGCTGCGCGTACTTCAGCCGCTCCAGCTGGACCTCGCGGGCGTTCTCCATCATCGAGGCCCGGGCGGCGTTGTGGACGACGAAGCTCAGCGCCACCGCGGTCAGGGCACCGACCGCCGCGATCGCGATACTGATCTTCCAGCGGACACTCGTCCGCAGGGCCGGCCGCTTCATGGCCTGAGTTTGTAGCCGAAGCCGCGGACGGTCTCGATCCGGTCCTGGCCGATCTTGGTGCGCAGCCGCTGCACATGGACGTCCACGACCCGGGTGTCACCGCCCCAGCCGCAGTCCCAGACCCGCTCCAGGAGCTTGTCGCGGGAGAGCACCGTGCCGGGCGCGGCGGAGAACTCCAGCAGGAGCCGCATCTCGGTCGGGGTCAGGGCCACGTGGCGGCCGTCCCTGCGGGCTTCCATGCCGTCGGTGTCGACCTCCAGGTCACCGAAGACCAGCACCCCTCCGACGGGCTGCGCCGCCGGTTCCCCGCTTCCCGGCCGCCCGCCCGAGGCATGGCCGAAGCGACGCAGCACGGCGCGGATCCGGGCAACCAGGACCGCCCCGTCGAAGGGCTTGGTGACATAGTCGTCGGCGCCGGCCTCCAGGCCGAGCACCACGTCGATCGCGTCGGCCCGGGCCGACAGCATGATCACCGGGACCGTCGACTCGTCGCGGATGCGACGGCACAGGCTGACCCCGTCGAGTCCCGGCACCATCACATCGAGCAGGGCGATGTCGGGGCGGTCGGAACGGAAGGCTTCGAGGCCCGACAGTCCGTCGGGCATGGCGGTGACCGCGAAGCCGTCGCGCTCCAGCGCCAGCTGGGTGGCCTCGCGGATGACGTCGTCGTCCTCGACGAACAGGACATGGGTCTCGGCCATCGGTCTGCTCTCAGTTCCCCGCCGGTTCGGAGGGTTCCGGAAGACCGGCTTCTCCGTCACCGACCGCGCGGTTGAAGTCGTTGTGCACCCGGTCGTGTTCGCTGAACCGGTGGTCCGCCCAGCGGTAGGTGATCACTTCCTCGCCGGAGGGGTACGCGACCGCGTCCTTCTTCCCGTACACCTGGGCCGTCACCACCAGATCGCCGCGGTCGATCGTGCCGTACACCGCGGGCTGCTCGATGGCGAACACGTTCTCGTAGGTGCCGTCGTCCTTCGAGCGGTACACATACGTGCCGACGCCGACCGAATCGCCGCAGGTCATCACGTTCACCACCACGTCGGCCGAGGGACCGCCGGTGAGGGTGCCGTACGAGGTGTCCACCGGGTACGCAGAGCCGCTGCAGGGCTTCAGATCGGTCCGGACCCGCTCGCTGACCACGGGGTCCCGCTTGAGCAGTGTCACCGGATCGATCCGGGGCGTGGGCTCCTTCGTGGACGACGGATTGATGTCCGGCGTGACCCGGGCGACCGGCTGGGTGCCCGCCGGGCCCTCGTCCCGGGTACCGGTGCCGCCGGTGGAACAGCCGGCGGAGAGCAGCCCGAGCACGGCGAGCCCGGCCAGGGCCGTGGTGCCCGCCGCCCAGCCGGTCCTGCCGGTGCCCACAGCACCGCCTCCGCTGTCGGCGCCGCTGGTGCGGCCGTCACCGTCGGCTCTCAGGCCGCGCACCGCTCCCGCCCCCGTTCGTCCAGATCTCTGCCCGCCTGCGCCCCTATCCGCGCAGGTGCCGGAGCACGGCCCGCCGTCGGGAGGCCCCGCTCCTCGTGGAGCCGGTCCTGGCTGCTCGCCGCCTCACGGCTCTCCAGCTCCTGGCGCAGTCGCGCGAGCGCCCGGTGCAGCGTGCTCTTCACGGTACCGGCCGACATGCCCAGGGCCGCAGCCGTCTCCTCCGTGCTCATCTGCTCCCAGTGTCGCAGCACGACGACGCTGCGTTGCTTGGGAGCCAGTATGCCGAGCACGTCGATCAGCAGGGCGCGGTCGGCGCGCTGCTCGGAGCCGTCCTCGACACTCGCGTCAGGCAGTTGTTCGGTGGGAACCTCGTCCAGCTTGCGGGCCCGCCACCACTCGGTACGGGTGTTGATCATGACCCGCCGCAGATAGGCGTCGGCGAGGGACTTGTCGGCGATGCCGTCCCAGCGGCCGTACGTACGGACCAGCGCGGTCTGCAGCAGGTCCTGCGCATCCAGCGGGTCCGGGACCAGCCGGCGTGCACTGCGCAGCAGCGCCTCCTGCCGTGTGCGTACGTACTCCTCGAATTCGAGCACCTCGCCCTGCGCCATTCCAACAGCCTCCGTCCCCGTGGGTCCCCGTAGCACCGCTGTCAGCCGTTGGTCGGTCGGGCTGACGTCGAGGACGCTACGGAGCTGTTGTCACGGAGGTGTGCGGAGCAGCCATACACCGACGCACGGCTGTCCATCGGTTGTGTAACAGCGGGAGAGAAGGGCGGTACGGCCCCTCAGCTCAGCGGCAGCCGGTACTGGCCGCCGGCCAGCGGTTCCACCAGGCCGTCCGCGACGAGCCCGTCCAGCGCACGGGCCCGCTGCACCGGTTCGTCCCACACCGCGTCCAGCGCCGACTGGGGCACCGGGGTCACGGCCTCGCGCAACACGGCGAGCAGGCGTCCACGCACCTGACGGTCCGTGCCCGCGTAGGTCTGACCGCGCCGCGGGGGCCCCTGGTGAGCGGGCTTCCCGGCGAGCCGCCAGGCGCACTGCCCGGCGATCGGGCACTGCGTGCAGTTCTCGTTCTTGGCGGTACAGAGCAGGGCGCCGAGTTCCATCGTCGCGGCGGCCCAGCGGGCGGCACGTGCATCCTCCTCGGGAAGCAGGGCACGGGCGAGCTTGCGCTCGGCTGCGGTGGTCGCGTTCGGCGGGTACTGGATGCCGGTCGCGGCCCGCGCGAACACCCGCCGGACGTTCGTGTCGAGCACGGCATGGCGCTGTCCGTACGCGAACGAGGCCACGGCAGCCGCGGTGTACTCACCGATCCCCGGCAGGGCGAGCAGCTGGCTGTGCTCGCTCGGTACGTCGCCGCCGTGCCGTTCCGTTATGGCCTGCGCGGCCCCGTGCAGGCGGAGTGCCCGGCGCGGGTAGCCGAGCCGGCCCCAGGCGCGGACCGCCTCACCGGGCGGTTCGGCGGCCAGGTCGGCCGGCCGGGGCCAGCGGGCCAGCCACTGTTCGTACACCGGGAGGACCCGGCTGACGGGGGTCTGCTGCAGCATGAACTCGCTCACCATCACACCCCAGGCGCCTGCTTCGGGGCGGCGCCAGGGCAGATCGCGGGCGTGCTGTTCGAACCACCCGATGACGGGATCGTGGAGGGAGGTGGGGGGCGTCTGTGTCGCAGTCATGGCAGTCATCGCATCGCAGATCCTGGCACGGAAGGGCAGGAGACGGTTCCGCGCACGGTGGTGTCGCTCCTCCTGAGGGCCCTTGGAGTGATAATGCCACCCGTCTGTCCCCCCGATAATCCGGCAACCGGCCCAATCGGACGTCCCCCGTTCGTCAACGTCGTGCGGCCCGCCGCCGGGACCGGCCTGTCGTGCCCGGCCCGGACGCCCAGACGGCCAGAGGTGCGCCGCTGCTCCGTACCGTCCTGACGAGCGACCGCGTGGGGCGGCGCAGCACGGCGACGGCACCGGCCGCCGCCGTCGCGCCCAGCAGCAGACCGGCCGCCACGTCGTGCGGATAGTGCACCCCGACGAAGACCCGCGAGAAGGCCATCAGCAGCGCCATCGGCACGGTGAGCCAGGCCAGCCGGGGCCGGGCGATCGCCAGGGCGACGGCGGCCGCGCCGGCGATCGCGGAGTGGTTGCTGGGGAACGACCAGTCGCCCGTCGGCGGACACGGCACCAGCGAGACCGCAGCCCCGGCGACCGACCGGCACGGGCGCTCCTCGTCCACTATCGACTTGAGCACCTCACTGCACACATAGGCAAAGGCGGTGGCGACCGGTGCGAGCACCGCCAGTGCCAGGGCGCCGTCGTCCGCCCGGCGTGCACGCCACCACCCGGTGACGAACAGGACGCCGAAGACCAGAAGGCCGAGTTCCGTCCAGATCTCGGCCAGGTGCTGCGTCCATGACGGCATGTCATGCGCGAAGTCGGTGATGTCCCGGTAGAGCGGGGCGGTGAATGAACTGTCCATGGGGACAGAGGGTATGCAACGCGGCCGGCGGGTCCGTCCGGGTGGTCACCGGGCCGCCGCGATGCGGGCGCCTGTGCCGCTCCGGAGCGGACGTCCCGAGATGATGATCGGCAAAACTTCGGGCCGGGAGGCGGATAGGGCCGGAGTCGGTGCCGATCTCTCGTACAGTTTGGACCGTGGGATCTCTGCGTAATCCGATCGGGCCGCTTCCCTCCAGCATCTATTGGCGACGGAGGGCCGTCGCGGTGGCGCTGGTGGCGCTGCTCGCGTTGCTGATCGTATGGGCCGTCACCTCCGGTGGTCACCAGGGGAAGACGGACGACTCGCGGTCCGGCGGCGCGGATCCCGTCCGCTCGATCACCCCCGGACCCTCCGTGTCGGGTCCGGCCATCAGCCAACAGCCGGGCGGGCGCGACGAGTCGGACAACTCCGGCGACGAGGGCGAGAGCAGCTCCGAGGCGGGCTCCGGCGACGGGACCGGCGCCGACGACACGGCGACCGGCAGCGGATCAGGAGCGGACACCGGGTCCGGTGCCGAGGGCACGACCACCGGGGAGCAGGTCCCCGCTGGCTCCACGCTCCCCGACTGCGCCGCCGGCGCCGTTCAGTTGAGCCTGAGCACCGCACTCAGCTACGGCCCCGACCAGAAGCCGGAGTTCCGACTGGTGGCCAGGAACGCCTCGTCCACCACCTGCAAGGCCGACTTCGGGCCGAAGAACACGGTGCTCACCATCACCGAGGCCGGTGGCGACGACCTCGAGGTGTGGTCCTCCAAGGACTGCCCGCGCGCCACGGACGGCGTGCTGCTGAAGCTCCCGGCGGGCTCCACCGTCGTCCACACCGTGGAGTGGGACCGCAGGAAGAGCTCCCCGCACTGCGCGACCCCCGCCGCCGGGTCCGCGGGGGCCGGTACGTACCTGGTCGAGGCGAAGATGCCGGGCGTACCGGTGCAGCGCGCCTCGTTCGTCCTCGCCAAGGACTGAGCGGGGCCAGGGCCCCGGGCGGCTATACGTACCGTTCGAGAATCGACGACTCGGCCAGTCGCGAGAGTCCTTCGCGCACACTCCGGGCGCGCGCCTCGCCGACCCCGTCCACCGTCTGGAGATCGTCCACGCTGGCCGCAAGGAGCTTCTGCAGACCGCCGAAGTGCTCCACCAGCCGGTCGATGATCGCCCCGGGCAGCCGGGGCACCTTCGCCAGCAACCGGAAGCCGCGCGGCGAGACCGCGGAGTCCAGCGTCTCCGGCGAGCCGCTGTAGCCCAGCGCGCGTGCCACGACCGCGAGTTCGAGCAGCTCGGTGTGGGAGAGCGCGTCGAGCTCGGTCAGCGCCTCGGAGACCGTACGGGACCGCTTCGCGGTCGGCTCCGGCACGTAGTCGCGCACGACCAGCTCGCGCTCCGGCTCGACGCCCGCGATCAACTCGTCGAGCTGGAGCGAGAGAAGCCGGCCGTCGGTGCCCAGTTCGACGACGTACTCCTCGATCTCGGTCGCGATCCGGCGGACCATCTCCAGCCTCTGCGCGACGGCCGTGACGTCCCGGACCGTCACCAGGTCCTCGATCTCCAGTGCCGAGAGCGTGCCCGCGACCTCGTCGAGGCGGAGCTTGTACCGCTCCAGGGTGGCGAGGGCCTGATTGGCGCGGGAGAGGATCGCGGCGGACTCCTCCAGGACCCGGCGCTCCCCGTTCACGTACAGCGCGATCAGACGCATCGACTGCGATACGGACACGACCGGGAAGTTGCACTGCTTGGAGACCCGGTCCGCCGTGCGGTGGCGGGTGCCGGTCTCCTCGGTGGGGATGGAGGCGTCCGGGACCAGCTGCACACCGGCGCGCAGGATCTTCGTCATGTCCTTGTCGAGGATCAGCGCCCCGTCGAGTTTGGCCAGCTCACGCAGGCGCGTCGCGGTGAACTCCACGTCCAGCACGAATCCGCCGGTGCACATCGATTCCACGGTCTTGTCCATGCCGAGCACGACCAGACCGCCGGTGTTTCCGCGGAGGATGCGCTCCAGGCCGTCCCGCAGCGCCATTCCGGGCGCGACGGCGCTCAGCGAGGCGCGCATGAGCGCCTCGTTACCGGTGCCTTGGCCGGACTTTCCGGGCGATGTTGCCCGGTCGCTGGCTGCCACTGCACTCCTCCGGTCACAGGTTTGCGGTGCCCTTGCGTCCCTCAAGCCGTTCGTACGGACGGGTGAGACCAGGGCAAAGTCTACCGGCGCGCGTTCTCCTGCTGTGGGGCCTGGGCACGAGAACGGCGCGGCAGCACGCTCAGCGCGTCGCCCATGGTGGCGACCTCCGTGACCTTCATACCGGCCGGCACCTTGCCCGGATCGGTGGGGACCAGCGCGTGGGTGAAGCCCAGACGGTGGGCCTCGGCCAGTCTGCGCTGGACCCCGGTCACCCTTCTGACCTCGCCCGCGAGCCCCACTTCGCCGATCGCCACCAGGTTTTTGGGGAGGGGGGTGTCGCTTGCCGCGCTGGCCAGTGCCAGCGCGACCGCGAGGTCGGCGGCGGGCTCGGAGAGCTTCACACCGCCCACCGTCGCGCTGTAGATGTCCCGCTTGCCGAGCGAGCTGATCCGGCCGCGCTGCTCCAGAACGGCCAGCATCATCGAGACCCGGGACGTCTCCAGGCCCGAGGTGGTGCGCCGGGGCGACGGGATCTGGGAGTCGACCGTCAGCGCCTGCACCTCGGCGACGAGCGGCCGCTTGCCCTCCAGGGTGACGGTCAGGCAGGTGCCGGGCACGGGTTCGTCGCGGCGGGTGAGGAACAGTCCGGACGGGTCGGCCAGGCCGGTGATGCCCTCGTCGTGCAGCTCGAAGCAGCCGACCTCGTCGGTCGCGCCGTACCTGTTCTTGACACCGCGTACGAGCCGCAGACGGGCATGGCGGTCGCCCTCGAAGGACAGCACCACATCGACGAGATGCTCCAGCAGCCGCGGTCCGGCGATCGCCCCGTCCTTGGTGACGTGGCCGACCAGCAGCGTCGACATGCCGCGTTCCTTGGAGGCCCGGATGAGCGCTCCGGCGACCTCCCGGACCTGTGCCATGCCGCCCGGGGCGCCGTCGATCTCGGGCGAGGCGACGGTCTGCACGGAGTCCAGGATGAGGAGCGACGGCTTGACGGCGTCCAGATGGCCGAGGACCGCGGACAGGTCGGTCTCGGCGGCGAGGTAGAGGTGGTCGCTGATCGCCCGGATCCGGTCGGCCCGCAGCCGCACCTGGCTCGCGGACTCCTCGGCGGTGACATAGAGGGTGCGGTGGTCGTCGCTCGACGCCTTCGCGGCCACGTCGAGCAGCAGCGTGGACTTCCCGACGCCCGGCTCGCCCGCGACCAGCACGACGGCACCCGGGACGAGACCGCCGCCGAGCACCCGGTCCAGCTCACCGACGCCGGTCGACCGGGCGGTGGCCTGCCGGCTGTCGACCTGGCCGATGGGGAGCGCTGCGGTGCTGACCCGGCCGGCCGCGGTGGTCCGCACGGCGGGGGCGCCGCCGAGCTCCTCGACCGTCCCCCACGCGTGGCATTCGGGGCAGCGGCCGAGCCACTTGGCGGTCGTCCAACCGCATTCGGTGCAGCGGTAGGACGGCCGGTCCTTCGCGGTTTTCGTACGGGCAGCCATGGCGCAACCGTATAGGTGGGGTCCGACAGTGCCGCCGGGCGCGGTCCGCCGATGCCGCCCGCAGCGGGTGCGCGCCCCGGCTACGGCCCGTACCGGCCGGGTGTTTCCGGGGCCGCGAGGAGCCCTGTCCGCCGGCGCGAGCGCCCCCTGTCCTCATCCGAGCGGCACGTTCACCCGGAAGAATTAAATATGCAGAAGGGGGGCGAAGGCGTGCTCCGTGCTGCCTACGGTCGCCAGGTGACGAGCAGCAGACTGGGGCCTCCCACGCACACCACCGGTGTACACCGGGCGTGGCGCCGTGCGCCGCGCTCCTCGACGCAGTCTTCGGCGCGGTGGCCCCCCGCACGATACGAGCCGCATCTCGACGGCCTGTTCACCTACTGCCTCTCCGTGCTCTGTGACCACGACGCCGCCACCGAGGCGCTCGGTGGTGTGCTCGCGGTCGCGGAACGGCAGGACGGCCGGTGTCCGACAGGCGAGGAGGAACGTAAATCCTGGCTGTACGCGCTGGCCAGATGGATGTGTCTGCGCAAGCTCGCCGAGCGCAGGTCGGCCGAGCGCAAGCCCGTCGAGCGGAAACAAGGCAGCCGGGAGCACGGCCACCGGGCGGGGAGGCCGTCGACAAGGGGGGCGTCCGGGCAGGGGACGAAGCGGGTGCAGACGGGGCCCGGGGGAAAGCCGCCGAGCGGGACGGCCCCCCAGGGGGCGCGCGCAGTCCGCCGGACGCCCCCGGCCTCCGGCGCGCAGGAGACCCGCGTCACGCCGGGTGCCACTCCGGAGGACCGACCACCCGCTGTATCCGAAGCCGCCACCGAGGCGCACCGCCGTGAACTCGCCCGGCTGGTCTGGCCGGAGGCCGCCGGCACCACCCCCGAACAGCGCGAGGCCCTCGAACTCGCCGTGCGCCACCGTCTCGCCCCGCGCGCCGTCGCCTCCGTCCTGGGCCTCGAACCGGCGACCGCCCGCGAACTCCTGGCCGCGGCCGCCTGCGAGGTGGAGCGCACCCGCGCGGCCCTCGCCGTCCTCGACAGCGGCACCTGCCCCGCCGCCGCCCGGCTCGCCGTCGGCAGCCGTGTCCTGCTCTCCGCCGCCCTGCGCCGCGAACTCGTCCGCCATGTCGACGACTGCCCCCGCTGCCGCCGGGCCGCCGAGCGGGTCGGCGCCCAGGGGCCCTGGCCGGGTGCTCCCTTCACACCGGCCGCCGCGCTGGCGGTCGTCGAGGCGCCCCGGCCGTCCGCGTACGTCGCGATGGTCCATGCCCAGCGCCGTCGTTCCGGCGGCCCGCGCTTCGACCGGGCGGGCTTCCCCATGGGCCCGAAGGACCATGCGGCACGCCGGGAGCGGATGCGGGCCAGGTTCGTGACGTCGACGGTGCTGGCGACGGTCGTCGCCGCCCCGGTGATCGCGCTGTGGACCGCCTACCGGGGCGCACCGCAGACCGGCGAGGGCCACGCCGGGGCCTCGGTCGCGGCGACCGGGACGGACCTGCGCGACGATCACGAGGGCACCGCGGACGACCGCTACGAGAACGCGGGCCGGGCCCGCCCCGGACCCGGCTCCGGGCCCGAGGACGGCGGCGGTCCCGACGTCTCGGTCGAGGTGGTCGGCCCGGGTCCGGTGCGCGGCGGCAGCGGGAGGGTCGCCGTCGAGGCCCGCTCGTCCGGGGGCATGACACTGATCCGCCTGACCGCCACGGGCAGCGCCCCCGTCGCCTGGTCGGCCCGCGCGAACGCGTCCTGGCTGCGCCTCAGCAGTTCCTCGGGGACGCTCGCCGAGGGGAGGAGCACCACGGTTCGCGTCGTCGTGGACCCCCGGCAGGAACCGGCCGGCCGCTGGAGCGCGCACATCGCCCTCGCGCCCTGGGCCTCGGCCGTCGCGATCCGGGGCCACGGGACGACGGCACGGCCGCCCTGGACTCCGCGGCCCTCGGTCCAGCCCCCGCAGTCCGACGCCCCGGGGGCGCCCGTACCGTCCGCTTCGCTGACGTCCTCGCCGGACCCCACGCAGTCGGCCGGCCCCACCCCCGACCCGACGGACTCCGCACCGTCCGCGTCGGATCCCGCACCGTCCCCGTCGGATCCGGTGCCCTCCGGCTCGTCGACCCCCACCGGTCAGGGGACGGGCACGGCCGCTCCACCGGCCTGAACCACGCCGGGCCACGCGAGCCACGTGGACGTGATGACCGGTCACCGGCGCGTCCGTCACGCCGGCGCGTCCGTCACGCCGACGCGTCCGTCACGCCGGCGCGTCCGTCACGCCGGCGCGTCCCTCACGCCGGATCGACCGGGTCCGCCGGGTGCGGCGCCATCGGCAGCAGCGAGGACAGGCGTTCCTCGCACAGCTCGACCAGCCGGTCATACCCCTTCTTGCCCATCAGCTCGACGAGTTCCGGACGGTACGACACGTACACCGGCTCCCCGGCCCCATGCGCCGATGTCGCCGACGTGCACCACCAGTGCAGATCGTGGCCACCCGGACCCCAGCCCCTGCGGTCGTACTCGCCGATCGACACCTGGAGCACCCGGGTGTCGTCGGGCCGGTCGATCCAGTCGTACGTACGCCGGATCGGCAGCTGCCAGCAGACGTCCGGCTTGGTCTCCAGGGGCTCCCTGCCCTCACGCATCGCCAGGATGTGCAGCGAGCAGCCCGCGCCTCCCGCGAACCCGGGCCGGTTCTGGAAGATGCACGAGCCCTTCCAGCGCCGCGTCTGACGTTCGCCGTCGTCGTCGACCTGGACCCAGCCCGTCTTGCTGCCGACGTCGTGGAACTGCCACAGATCGGGGGTCAGCCGTGCGACATGGCCCGCCACCCGCTTCTCGTCGTCCTCGTCCGAGAAGTGCGCGCCCAGCGTGCAGCACCCGTCGTCCGCACGGCCCGCCTGGATGCCCTGGCAGCCACTGCCGAAGATGCAGGTCCACCTGGACGTCAGCCAGGTCAGGTCGCAGCGGAAGACCTGCTCGTCGTCCGCGGGGTCGGGGAACTCGACCCAGGCGCGTGCGAAGTCGATTCCCGTTTCGTCCTCGGACCGGTTCGGTCCGTTCTCTGCCTGCTGCTGCATCTCCTGCTTCGTCTTCTGCTTCTTCGTGACTTTGCCCGGCTTCGCCTTTTTCGTCTTTGGCACGCGCCCAGAGTAAGTCCGAGACCCCGGTAGCGTTCCGGGTATGAGACTCGGAGTTCTGGACGTGGGTTCGAACACGGTGCATCTGCTGGTGGTGGACGCCCACCCCGGTGCCCGCCCGCTGCCCGCACACTCGCACAAGGCGGAACTGCGTCTGGCCGAGCTTCTCGACGACGACGGGGCGATCGGCCCCGAGGGTGTGGACCGTCTCGTGGCGACGATCATCGACGCTCTCCAGGCCGCCGAGGACAAGGGGTGCGAGGACGTGCTGCCGTTCGCCACCTCCGCCGTGCGGGAGGCGAGCAACGCCGACCAGGTGCTGGCCCGGGTGCGGGAGGAGACGGGGATCGACCTCGGCGTCCTCAGCGGCGTGGAGGAGGCCCGGCTCACCTTCCTCGCCGCGCGCCGCTGGTTCGGCTGGTCCGCGGGGCGGCTGCTGGTCCTGGACATCGGCGGCGGCTCGCTGGAGATCGCGTACGGCATGGACGAGGAGCCGGCCGCCGCGGTCTCGTTGCCGCTCGGGGCGGGCCGGCTCACCACCGAGTGGCTGCCGGGCGATCCGCCGGGCCCGACGGAGGTGAGGGCGCTGCGCCGTCACGTACGCGCCACGATCGCCAGGAGCGTGGGGGACTTCACCCGCCTCGGACGCCCGGATCATGTCGTGGGCACCTCCAAGACCTTCAAGCAGCTCGCCAGGATCGCGGGCGCCGCACGCTCCGCCGACGGCCTGAACGTGCAGCGCACCCTCAACCGCAAGACGCTGGAGGACTGGGTGCCGAGGCTGGCCACGATGACGGTCGCGCAGCGTGGCACCCTGCCCGGGGTCTCCGAGGGCCGGGCCGCGCAACTGCTGGCCGGGGCGCTGGTCGCGGAGGGAGCCATGGACCTCTTCGGGGTCGACGAGCTGGAGATCTGCCCCTGGGCGCTGCGCGAGGGTGTCATCCTGCGCCGTCTGGACCACATGCCGACGGAGCGGGCCGGGGAGGGCTGAGCGTCGCCGGGCGGCCGGAAGCACGCCATGGCCCTGCCCACTTTCCGCTGGGTCCCCCGGTGCCGGGTGGCACTGCCCGTACGCTGTCCCAGTGGCAGAACCAGTGGTGCGCATCCCGGATGCGAAGGTCGCCCTGTCGACGGCTTCGGTCTATCCGGAGTCGACGTCGACGGCCTTCGAGATCGCCGCGCGTCTCGGTTACGACGGTGTCGAGGTCATGGTGTGGACCGATCCCGTCAGCCAGGACATCGAGGCACTGCGACGGCTTTCGGACTACTACCGGGTGCCGATCCTGGCCGTCCACGCGCCCTGTCTGCTGATCACGCAACGCGTCTGGACCACCGACCCGTGGGTGAAGCTCCAGCGGGCCCGCGTCGCCGCGGAGAGGCTCGGGGCGACGACCGTGGTCGTCCACCCGCCCTTCCGCTGGCAGCGGAACTACGCGCGCGACTTCGTGACCGGGCTCTGGCGCATGGCGGACGAGACCGATGTGCGCTTCGCCGTCGAGAACATGTACCCGTGGCGCTACCGGGACCGCGAGATGCTCGCGTACGCACCCGACTGGGACGTCGCCAACGACGACTACCGCCACTTCACCGTGGACCTCTCGCACACCGCTACGGCGCGCACGGACGGCCTGGCGATGGTCGACCGCATGGGCGACCGGCTCGCCCACATCCATCTCGCCGACGGCAAGGGCTCCAACAAGGACGAGCACCTGGTTCCCGGCCGGGGCGACCAGCCCTGCGCCGAACTCCTGGAGCGCCTGGCCCGTACCGGCTTCGACGGCCATGTCGTCATCGAGGTCAATACCCGCCGGGCCATGTCCACGGCCGAACGCGAGGCCGACCTCGCGGAGGCGCTGGCCTTCACCCGGCTCCACCTGGCATCGTCCTCGGCCGAGGCGCCACGCCCCTGACCGGTGGCCGCACCGCCGGCTCCCGAGGGCCCCGGCGGCAAGCGGCCGGAGGTGCCGAGCACCCCGCCACCCACTGAGACCTCATCTCGCATGCCGGACTTTCTGTCCAGATCTTGGAGTGGCGGCGTAGCCTCGTAAGAAGTCTTTTCTGTCGAAGGAGCGAGAGACGATGCCCCAGCTGAGGTCCCGCACTGTCACCCATGGCCGCAACATGGCGGGCGCCCGCGCCCTTATGCGGGCCTCGGGCGTAGCAAGCGAGGACATCGGCAAGCCGATCATCGCGGTCGCCAACTCCTTCACGGAGTTCGTCCCCGGCCACACGCACCTGGCCCCGGTCGGCCGGATCGTGTCCGAGGCCATCAAGGCCGCGGGTGCCGTGCCCCGCGAGTTCAACACCATCGCGGTCGACGACGGCATCGCGATGGGCCACGGCGGGATGCTGTACAGCCTCCCGTCCCGCGACCTGATCGCCGACTCCGTCGAGTACATGGTCGAGGCGCACTGCGCGGACGCGCTGATCTGCATCTCCAACTGCGACAAGATCACCCCCGGCATGCTGATGGCCGCGATGCGCCTCAACATCCCGACGGTCTTCGTCTCCGGCGGTCCGATGGAGGCCGGCAAGGCCACCCTCGTCGACGGCACCGTTCGCAAGCTCGACCTGATCAACGCGATCAGCGACGCCGTCAACGAGAACGTCTCGGACGAGGACATCCTCCGTATCGAGGAGAACGCCTGCCCCACCTGCGGCAGCTGTTCCGGCATGTTCACCGCCAACTCGATGAACTGCCTGACCGAGGCCCTCGGCCTCTCCCTCCCCGGCAACGGCTCCGTCCTCGCCACGCACACCGCCCGCAAGGCGCTGTACGAGCAGGCCGGCCGCACGGTCGTCGACATCACCCGGCGCTACTACGAGCAGGACGACGCGACGGTCCTGCCCCGCTCCATCGGCACCCGCGCCGCGTTCGACAACGCCATGGCGCTGGACATCGCCATGGGTGGCTCGACCAACACGATCCTGCACCTGCTCGCCGCCGCACAGGAGGCCGAGCTGGCGTACGACCTCAGCGACATCGACGAGGTCTCGCGCCGCGTCCCCTGCCTGGCGAAGGTCGCGCCGAACGTGGCCCCCGGCGGCACGTACTACATGGAGGACGTGCACCGGGCCGGCGGCATCCCCGCGATCCTCGGTGAGCTGCACCGCGGCGGGCTGCTCAACGAGGACGTGCACTCGGTGCACTCCGCCGGCCTCGCGGAATGGCTGAAGGACTGGGACGTGCGCGGTGGCTCCCCGTCGCCCGAGGCCGTCGAGCTGTGGCACGCGGCCCCCGGATGCGTCCGCTCCGCGACGGCCTTCTCGCAGTCCGAGCGCTGGGACACTCTCGACCTGGACGCGGCGGGCGGCTGCATCCGCGACCTGGAACACGCCTACTCCAAGGACGGCGGCCTCGCGGTCCTCAAGGGGAACCTCGCCGAGGACGGCTGCGTCGTGAAGACGGCGGGCGTCGACGAGTCGATCTGGACCTTCGAGGGCCCGGCGGTCGTCTGCGAGTCCCAGGAGGAGGCCGTCGACAAGATCCTCCGCAAGGAGATCAAGGAGGGCGACGTCGTCGTCATCCGTTACGAGGGCCCGCGCGGCGGCCCCGGCATGCAGGAGATGCTCTACCCCACGTCCTTCCTGAAGGGCCGCGGCCTCGGCAAGAGCTGCGCCCTGGTGACCGACGGCCGCTTCTCCGGCGGCACCTCCGGCCTGTCCATCGGCCACGCCTCGCCTGAGGCGGCGTCGGGCGGCATCATCGCGCTGGTCGAGGACGGCGACCGGATCCGGATCGACATCCCGAACCGTTCCATCGAGCTGCTCGTTCCCGAGGCCGAGCTGACCACCCGCCGCGAGGCGCTGAACGGCGTGTACGCGCCGAAGAACCGCGACCGCAAGGTCAGTGCGGCGCTGCGCGCCTACGCGGCGATGGCAACCAGCGCGGACCGGGGCGCGGTGCGGGACGTGTCCAAGCTCGGCTGACCGGACGCCGAAGCAGACGCCGGACCCCGCTCTCACCAGTGAGCGGGGTCCTTTCCGTCGACGGCGAACACGGACCCGTCGGGCGCGGTCCCGAAGACGGTCTGGCCGGCGGCGACGGGGGCGGGCAGCTCCGAGGCATAGCTGAGCTTCCCGTTCCGGAGCCTGGGGCCCGTCTGACCCAGCAGCGTCCCGCGCTCGGTGTCCACGGCGAGCAGCCGCCCGTCCGCCGCCGAGAAGTACAGCCGGTTCCCGGCGGCGAGAACGGGCGCCGACGTCCGACCGGCGGCCGTCTCCAACTGCCAGCGGACGGCGCCGTCGGCGGCCGGGCGCACGTCGACGGCGACCAGGGCCCCGCCGTGCGCCAGCAGATAGGCGGTGCCCCCGCCCACCACGACCTCCGGTTCGTTCATCCGGAACGGCAGTGCCACCCGCGTGACGCGTGTGTGCGCAGGGTCGTAGCGGACGAGCCCGACAGTCTGGGAATCCCCGTTCATGGACGTCAGTACGAGCGCACCGCCCGAGGTCCCGACCGGAGTGAGCATGCCGTCCAGCCGCCGCTGCCAGGCCCGGTGCCCCGTCGCCGCCTCGACGGCCGTGACCAGCGTGGTGGACCCGTAGGCCGAGTGCTCGAACGCGTACGCCAGCCCCGATCCCTCGTCGTACAGCGCGAAGTCCGGCCGCTGGTGCCCGGCGAGCGGATGCCGCCAGAGAGACTTCCCGGTCGCGGAGTCCAGCCCCTCGGTCGCGCCGCCCTCACCGGTCAGCAACAACGTGTCTCCCGCGACGAAGGGAGTGCCGACGTACGGGGAGAGGCCCTTGTCCCAGACCTGCGCGCCCCCGTCGGGGTCGTACGCCCGGACCTTGCCGCCGGGCTCCGCCGTGAGCACCAGACCGCCGGAGGCCGACACCGCACCGACGGAGGACGTGTCCCCGGCAGAGGCCCGACGGGACCACAGCACCCGCCCGTCCGCGGGGTCCAACCGGGCCGCGCCGATACCGGTGGCCGCGCAGTACAGGGCCGAAGCCGGGCCGGAGTCCTTGGCTCCTGAGCCGCCCGCCGAGGTGCAGACCGGCGTCGCACCGCCCGCGGCTGAACCCGTGCCGTCCGCGCCCGGGAGCGGCGTCCGCCACGGCGTGAACGCCGACAAGCCGTTCGAGACGTCCGGCTTCCCCGACGTACCGGCGCCGCTCGACCCGCCCGACCCATTCGACCTGCCCGCCGCACCGGCGGCCCACACCGCCCCGGCCCCCAGGACCAGCAGCGCCGCCGCGGCGGCCGTCCACCGCCGGGCGCCGCCACTCCCGGTCGCCTTCCCGGCCCGCACCGCCGCGCCGGCACCCACATGCGTGTTCGCGTCCGTTTCCGTCACCGGGCATTCCTCGACGGCAGCCGGTCGCCGCTGCGCCGGTACGAACGCGCTGGCGTCGTAGGAAGGAGGGTGCAGCGCCGTCATGATCTCGTCCGCGGCGGGCCGTCGCGCCGGGTCCTTCGCCAGGCACCGCCCGATCAGCGGTGCCAGATCCGTCGGCAGCCCGGTCAGATCGGCCTCGTCGTGCACCACCTGGTAGGCCACGATGTACGGGCTGTCGGAGTCGAAGGGCCCCCGGCCGGTCGCCGCGTGGACGAGTACGGCCCCCAGGGCGAACACATCCGCGGCGGGCCCGACCTCGCGCGGGCGCTGGAACTGCTCCGGCGCCATGTAGGGGGGCGAGCCGATCAGCTTGCCCGTCTCGGTGCGCAGATCGCTGTCGTACGGGCGGGAGATGCCGAAGTCGATGACCTTGGGCCCGGAGTCGGAGAGCAGCACATTGCCCGGCTTGAGGTCACGGTGGACCACACCGGCCCGATGGATGTCACGCAGCGCCTCGGCAAGTCCCGCCGTCAGCCTGCGCAGTTCGGCGGGAGCCATCGGCCCGTTCCGCTTCACTTGGTCGGAGAGGGTCGGGCCGGGCACGTACAGAGTGGCCATCCAGGGCCGTGCGGCGTCCGGGTCGGCATCGACGACCGGTGCGGTGAAAGCCCCGCTGACTCGCCTCGCCGCTCCGACCTCCTGCCGGAAGCGCGCCCTGAACTCGGGGTCTGTGGAGTAGTGCCGGTGCACGATCTTGACGGCGAGCTGCAGCCCGGAGGCGGACCGAGCGAGGTGCACGACACCCATGCCGCCCGCCCCGAGACATGCCTCGAGCCGGTAAGGACCGGCGTACTCCGGATGCTCCGCTTCCGGACTGGTTCCGGTACTTCGCAGCGGCGGCATCGCCCACCCCCGTGTGTTCGTCCGCAAGCGCGACGCACGGAGCCTAGTCGATGGTGTGTGCGATACGAGTGGGGCTTGTAGCCTGCGCGTCGTATCCACCAACTCTCGACGGGGGAGGGCCACATGGCCATGGAAGAACACACCGCCGACACCACCGGAACCGAGACGGCCGAGGAGGTGGCCGCGCTCGCCGCCACCGACGACGTGACCCGGTACCCCATCGCACCGGGTTACCGCGTCAACGTCCGCAAGGGACCGGGCACGCAGTACAGCATCGTCAGGACGCTCCCGTACGGAATGAAGGTCCCGGTCTACTGCCAGAAGCCGGGTGAACGCGTCACCGGCCCCTACGGCACCTCCAACATCTGGGACAACATCGCCAACGGCGAGTTCGTCTCGGACGCCTACGTCCACACCGGCAGCGACGGCTACATCGCCCCGCGCTGCGACTGACCTGGACGCTGCCGGGGTCCCACGACCGGGAGGACGCGGCCGACGCGACGGGGACGCCGGCCGGGACCGTGACCGCCCAGGGATAATCGACCCCGTGAGCGAGAACAGCGAAGCCTCCGGCACTGGCACCGGCAGCACGCCCGGCCCGCAGCCCGAGCCCCTGCCCTTCTTCGGTACGACCTGGGTCGACCACGACGGGGGCTACGGGCTGCGGCGCGTCGGGGCGGCGGTCGGCTCCCTCGCGGCCGCGGTCGCCTCCTGCTTCGTCCTGCGTTTCGCCTTCCAGGGCCTGGAGATCGCCGGCACCGGTGATCTCCTCGGCATCCTGGTCGTCCTGATGTTCGGCATCTGCAGCGCCGTCGCCTTCGGCAAGACCTGGCAGGGGTTCAGCCGCCGTCCGACCGACCCGGCGCGCGAGGCCAGTCTGCGCGGACTCAGGACCATCGGCTTCGTCGGCTCGCTGATCGCGTACTTCCTCCGTACGTTCAAGGAGGCACCGGGCGAGCAGTTGCGCCGCACGGAGTACGAGGCGGCCCTGACCCGCTATACGAAGCGCCGCTCGGCCCGCACCGGAAACCCGGCAGCCCGCAAGGCCACCAAGGGCAAGCGCCCCAAGCGGAAGTAGACCCACCGGCGCGGGCACGGCCGGCCCGGCACAGAAACGCCGGACAGCTGCCTCGCCGCGCGCCACGATGACCTCATGACTGCTTCCGGCTCCGCCCCCGTCCCGGATTCCCACCAGCTCGCGCCCACCCCCGCATCCCGCGCCCTCTCCTTCGACCGGGCCGCGACCCAGTACGCCGCGGCCCGCCCCGGCTACCCACCCGCCCTCTTCGACGCCGTCGAGGAACTGGCCGGCCGCCCCCTGCGCGGCGCCCGGACCGTCGACGTCGGCGCGGGCACAGGCATCTCCACTCGCCTGCTCCACGATCGGGGCGCCCTGGTCGTGGCGGTCGAACCGGGCCCCGGGATGGTGGCGGAACTGCACCGGGCACTCCCGTACGTCCCGGTCGTGCGCGGGGACGGCAACCGCCTTCCCCTCGCCACCGCCTCCACCGACCTGATCACCTACGCCCAGTCCTGGCACTGGACCGACCGGAGCCGCGCCACCGCCGAGGCCCTGCGCGTCCTGCGCCCCGGCGGCGCGCTCGCCCTCTGGTGGAACGTCTCCGACCACTCCGTCCCCTGGATCGCCGAGCAGGACGCCCGCCTCCGTCGTTTCTTCGGCGCTGACGAAAGCGCCCACGGCTCGCCCGTGCGCAACCGCGACCTGCCCACCGACTTGGACTTCCGGCACCGCACGGTGCCCTGGACCCGCCGGGTGTCCCTCGACACCCACCTCGCCAACCTCGCCAGCCACTCCGCCTTCCTGGTCCTCGGCGAAGAAGGCACGCACCGGTTCCTCACCGAGGAACGCGACCGGCTGGCGGAGCTCTTTCCGGACGGCACGGTCGAGGAGAGCTACGTGGTCGACCTCAGCGTGGGGCTCCGCCCGGCCCCGGTGCGAGGATGACGCAGACGAGCACAAACAGCGGAGACGTCAGCACGACGCACAAGAACCGCGTACCGCCCGGAGGATGAACCGCATGACCCAGACAGTTGCCGTCCTCGGCACCGGAAAGATCGGCGAGGCCCTGCTCAGCGGAATGATCCGGGCGGGCTGGCGCCCGGCGAACCTGCTGGTCACCACCCGCCGCCCCGAGCGTGCCAAGGAACTCCACGATCGCTACGGCGTCGACTCCGTCAGCAATTCCGAGGCCGCCGAGCGCGCCGACATCCTCATCCTCGCCGTCAAGCCCCAGGACATGGGCCGGCTCCTCGACGAACTCGCCGCGCACGTCACCGCCGACCACCTCGTCATCAGTGCCGCGGCGGGCATCACGACCGCCTTCATCGAGGACCGCCTCACCGCGAGTACCCCGGTCGTACGCGTCATGCCGAACACCCCTGTCCTCGTCGACGAGGGCATGTCCGTCATCTCCGCGGGCAGCCACGCCACCACCGAGCACCTCGCCTCCGCCGAAGCGATCTTCGGCGGGGTCGGCAAGACCCTGCGCGTCCCCGAGTCCCAGCAGGACGCGGCGACCGCGCTCTCCGGCTCGGGTCCCGCGTACTTCTACTTCCTCGTCGAGGCGATGACCGACGCGGGCATCCTGCTCGGCCTGCCCCGCGCCCAGGCCCACGACCTGATCGTCCAGGCCGCCATCGGCGCCGCCGTGATGCTCCGCGACAGCGGCGAACACCCCGTCAAGCTCCGCGAGGCCGTCACCAGCCCGGCGGGCACCACCATCAGTGCCATCCGCGAGCTGGAGAACCACGGTGTACGGGCCGCCCTCATCGCCGCCCTCGAAGCCGCCCGCGACCGCAGCCGCGAACTCGCTTCCGGCAACGGCTGACGGTCACCCGACGGCCCTGATCAGCGCTGCATCCTCGCGAGCCCACCGCCGTATGACGACCCCAGCGGTGGGCCGCGTCGGCGCTTCGCCCCACCCGACAGACCCGGAGTTGACACCGCGTCCCCGCATCCGTAATGTTCTCCGAGTTGTCCGACGTGAGCGCCGACCAAGGTCGGTCCCCGGACAGCCATTTCGCAACAACCACAGGTGGTCGGCGACACTCGTCGCTCGGCTTTCCGTGCATGTGCGCGAAATGAAGAATCTGCGTTCGAAGAACGTAGGCCTCGATTAGCGTCCAGGCCCCGGATTCGCTAAGGTCTCACTCGTCGGAACGGCCCAACGGCCGGGAGGACAAACCCAACTGACTGGGAATCAGGCCCGAAAGGATCTGATAGAGTCGGACTCGCCGAAAGGGAAATCGCGAAAGCGAGGAACCGGAAGGCGGAAAATGATTGACCCGCTTCGACCGGGAATCGGACACGAAAGAGTCTGATAGAGT